>NZ_KB913018.1 GCF_000383975.1 Natronorubrum tibetense GA33
GGCCCCCCCCCCCCCCCCCCCCCCCGCCAGTCGGCGGGAGTCGATTCCGCCGGGATCTGTTCGTTCCATCGGTCACGGACGTCTTCGCGAGTGATTCGACGGTACGTGTCGAGCGGCTCCCGCTCGACAAATCGTTCGCCGACGGCCGCTGGCGGTCGATAGACCGGCGCAACCTGGGTCAGCGACGCGACATCGTCATCGACGGTCGTGAGATAGGATCCACACACGATACTTCCCCAGGAGTAACCGACGAGGTGAACCCGATCGAACCGACCGCGGATCGACTCGAGGACTGTGGCCACGTCTCCGACGACGGCCGTTGCTCGAGCGAGAGCGTTGCTTTCATCGTCGGTCGGCGACGGTCGTTCGCTCTCACCATATCCGCGGAGGTCAACGGCGAACGCCGCCCTGCCGCGGCAGGCCGTTGCATGGAGCCAAGAGTAACTCTCGCTGTCCATCGGTGGGGCGAATACCGCTCGACTCGGGTACGTCGCGCCGTGAACGAAGAGTACCGCTTCGCTCTCGTCGCCGCTCGAGACTTCCCAGCGGCGCAGTCGCGTTCCGTCGGGAGCCGTGATATCGCTTCCGAGAGGATCCATACGACGATATCCGGGTCCGGAATCAAAAGGATTGGTGCGGTCGACGAACGATAACACACTCAGTCGGCCGAGTAGCGGCTACCCGTTGCGGAAGGCGCGCCGACTACCACGGGCGAACCTTGGTCTGATACCGGAACAACGCTTTTAGCTCTGTCTGTAGACGCTAGAGTGTGATTGGCGAACAACCTACATTCACCGAAATCGAGCAGCCGTTCATCTGTACGATGATTTCGGAGCCGACTGTCGGGGAGGCACGTAGCGTGATGAAGCACTCGGAGTTCGAAGGGGCCGACTCGTTCATCGTGAATCTAATGGGCGACGGCGAGTTCGGACTCGAACGATCGCTGCTCAACGAGGCCGACCTCGGTGAACTCTTCAGGAGTACATCGCTTCCGTCGATGGCGTGTTACTACCGGTGGAAGTACACCGGCGAACGCGTCGACGAAGACGACGAAGAGCGCATGGAAATACTCAGGACCGCCGTACGGGCGGGCGCCCGAGCGGTCGATATGGTGGGAGACACGTTCAACCCGACCCCAGGGCCCGACGAATTCTCGGACGAAGCGACCGAGTACTCACTCGACCCCGATTCGACGGCCAGAGAGTTCACGACAGACCCGGACGCGATCGACCGACAGCGCGAGGAGATCAAAGCGATCAACGAACTCGGCGGAGAGGTTCAGCTAACGGCCCACACCAGAACACACCTGTCACCCGACCGGGCCCTTGAGATCGCGACGGCGTTCGAGCGGCGGGGAGCCGATATGGTCAAGATCGTCAGCGTCGACACGAGCTGGGAGGATCTGCTCGAGACGCTCGAGGCGACGGTCCTGTTGAACCGTGAACTGGAGATTCCGTTCATTATGATGAGCCACGGCGAACACGGCGTACTCGGTCGCTACATGGCACCGTTTCTCGGGTCGATGCTGTGTTTCACCCAGCACGAGTACCCACCGGGTGGATTCTATCTCCAGCCCCTCACGCCGAACGTTCGGGCGGTTTTCGACTCAATACGGAACGTCACACCGACTCGCGAACCGGCAGACCAGAGCTGGCTGTAGATTAGTCGCCCAACTCCAGTATACTCGAAACACCAAAGCAACCACCCGTCATACGGTACTGTATGCCACTTGACCATCCTCGTGTTGAGGTCGTTGAAACGTACCTCGAGCACCTCCGTAACGAGCGGTTCGACGCGGCCGCAGCGCAGTTTACGGAGGGCGCTTGCTATCTCCATCCGCCGACGTTCCAGGACGAGGTCGAGGAGGTCGGACGAGAGAACATCAGACGATACTTCGAGGAGAGTCGCGGTCCACGCGATATCGACCACAGTATCGAACGTACCGTCGTCGTCGACGAACCCTGTGCCGTTTACGGTCGGGTGACCAGCGGAGACGTCGACGGAGACGAGCGGTTCGTCTCGTACGCGGAAATCGAAGACGGAAAGCTATCGCACTACTGTGCCGGCTTCCTGAAGGGGACCATCGGCTGACCGAAATCACGGCGCCGTGGCAATTCGGGGACCGCGGCTCGACGACGGCCGTCGACGGTGAACCGCTAACGGCCGGTGTTCCGAAACCCTAACTGTTACGTCGTGAAGAGGACACCTCTAATGACAATGGAGATAATCCCCGATCCTCGCCGTATGATCGCCAAGCGGATCTACTACGGCTGGATCATCGTCGCCGCCGCGCTGTTAGCCACGACGGCTGTGTACGGCACCAGTTACGCGTTTGGCGTCTTCTACGACGTGTTCATCGAAGAGTTTGACGTCTCGCGGTCCGTGCTGGCGGCGGTGTTCGGCTTCCAGACGGCGCTGATTTACGTCGTCGGCGTGGCTGCGGGCAGTGCCATCGACCGCTACGGCCAGCGGGCAGTCGCGGCCGTTTCGTCGCTCCTGTTTGTGACCGGGCTCGTCTGGGCCGCGCTATCGCGGTCGTATCTCGAGCTCCTGTTCGCCTACGGCCTGCTCAGCGCTATTGGAATGGGCGGTCTCTTCGTCGTGAGCTTCGCAACTATTCCGCTCTGGTTCGAGTCCAGGCGCGGGACGGCCTCGGGTATCGCTTCAGCCGGACTCGGAATCGGCATGGTCGTCTTTCCGCTCGGCGCCGACCTGCTCATTTCGTCGGTCGGCTGGCGGCGGGCGATGTTCGGGATCGCGGTCTTATCGACCGTTCTGTGTGTCGTGTTCACCGCGTTCTTCGCCAACCGCCCGTCGGACGTCGGTGCGGACGCGAGCGTGGAGTTTGACGGCGGCGAATCTCCGTTCGAGACGGCACAGGGGTATCCCGGCGACCGCACATCCCTCACGAGCAACGAAACGATTACGTCGGTGCCGTTTCTGCTGGTTTTTCTCAGTTGGGTACTGCTGTCGGCACCGATTTATATCGTCATCAGTCACATCGTTTCCTACGCGACGATCATCGGAATCGGCCGCTCAGAAGGAGTCCTCGCGCTCACCGCGATCGGCGTCACGGCCACGCTCGCTCGCTTCGGTATCGGCGCCCTAGCCGACAGGATCGGGCGCACCCGAACGTTCATCGCCAGCACGTACCTCCTCGGAGCTGCGATGCTCGGCATCACGTTCGCACCGATACCGGCGGTCTTTCTTGGAGCGATCGTCTGTTTCGGAGTCGCATACGGTGGCTGCGGCAGCCTCTTTTCGCCCTTGGTGGCCGACCTGTTCGGCCATGACGACCTCAACACATCCTTTGCCGTGATGTCACTCGCATTCGCGGTAGGGGGACTGTCGGCGCCACCGCTCGCCGGACTCTGGTTCGAAATCACCGGCAGTTACACGGGATCGTTCCTGGTCGCAAGTCTCGGGACCATCGTCGGTGCCGGTTGCGTCACGGCCGCGTCTCGGCTCGTCTGAGCGCCGTTCGCGGCTCTCGAGGTCGACCGATGTTCGATTCCCAGCCTGTTCGGTGGGTGGCCAGTAGTCGCTTGGTTCAAGATCGTCTCGTGAGTGATCCCGCGAGTCCAGACCGACGGTCTCTGGCGGGCTGCTCGGTCGGCGACCGGCCCAGAAGCAAAGTGGTCGAGAGAAGTCATCGAGAATCGGTCCACAACGCGTTCAGCCGTTCGGCGAGTAACGGTACCACCATCAGCCCACCGGCCATCCCTACCAGCCTGCTGAAAACGATGTGCTCAATGACAAACATCGCTACAAGGATTATGCCCACACCCAGGATCGCGATCTCGTATCGATGTGCTAACACCGGATCATCGTACGCTCGAGCCATAATTGATACAACTCAGTGGGGTGTAAAAACGATACCGGCGTTCAGGATCGGCTACCCTCGGTCGCCTGCAGTCCGGACGCGCAACCGTCCGAGGAGAAACGACCTCGACCGACCGAGTAATGCAGTTGCTGAACGCGGCCGGTGCAGCAGTACTTACAGTAATCCACCTAGCGCGGTCATCGTCGTCTCTTTTTCAGCATCGGTCATGCCGAAGACGAACCCAACGCGGACCGCGTCGACCGCGTTGATTTCCGCGTATCGACGGACTCGCGTCTGAACCTCGTCCTGCGTGCCCGCGGCGGCAAACTTGTCGAGTACATCGTCCGGAAGTGCCGCTGCCATGGCCTCCTGATCGTTCGCCTCCCACGCAACTCTGATTTCATCGACCACGTCCGAATACCCCTGCTGGGCCACGGAATCCCCGTAGTAGGGACCGTACGCGCCGATCAGGAACGCGAGCATGGATCGCGTCGCGTCGCGCGCCCGCTCACGGTCATCCGCTGCGAAACACCGGAGGATCGGACTCACCTGGACGTCGCTCGCCGCTCGATTACCGAGGGCCAGTCCCCGTTTGAGGTCGTTGAGACGTTCCTCGAGGCCTGCCGGTGAAAAAAGCTGTGGGACCCAGCCATCGGCGAACCGCCCGGTCAGTTCCGTGGCTTTCGGACCGAGCGTCGCGAGATCGATCGGCAGCGGACGCTCCGGTGGCTTCCTGTCGTACGAGAGTCCGTCAAGGTCGAATATCTCGCCCGAGTAGTCGGCAGGACCGCCGTCGCAGATCGAACGCACTACCTCGATCGTCTCGCGTAATCGCCGCAGTGGCCGATCAAATGCCGCACCGTGCCAGTCCTCGGTCAGTGCCGGCGAACTCGGTCCGAGACCGAGACGGTATCGCCCGTCGGACAGATCATGCAGTGTGAGCCCGGTCTGCGCGATCATGGCGGGCGACCGACCGTATGGCGAGAAGACATCATTCGAGACACCGATGTTGTCGGTCCGATTGGCGATCAGTGAGAGCGCGGGAACGACGTTCCATCCCGTCGCTTCGCCCATCGAGACGCGGCTGTATCCCAGCTCTTCTGCTCTTCGGGCCCGGTCGACCATCGTTCCGTGCGCGTCGTGATCGCCAGACATGATCACGAGTTCGAGCGCCTCATTCATCAATCGATGACCTCGATTCGGCCGGAATCGCTTCGTTCCATCGGTCGTAATACCCCTTGGACAACAATAAAAGCTAATGCCAGGGAGTCGGTTGGTTCGTCTCCGTACCGGATCCGACTTCACGAACTGCCGACTCGTCCACGGACGTCCGCAATACATCGTCAGATCCGGTTTGGAGAGCCTCGATGACCGACTCTCCGTATCACTCGTCGGTACGGCCCGCCCGCAGGTCGAGTGCGTGCCTCTTTGGACCGAGTCACCACTCGAAACACCAAATTTCGGTTCGGCGATGAGCGGCGTTCGAGACACTGACATGCCGTCTTCGCACGGCCTTCGCTCTGTCTCGGTACTTGAGCGAACCGGTCGCAGTCAGGCCGCTGCGCCTCGTTGGCCGTTTCGGCAGCTCTCCGACCACGTGACTGTCGGCCAGTGGGTAGTACTATCTTCTCACTGAGTCGAATCAATATTGTTGGCGGAATTGAAGATCGACGCGTAATGGTGCAACTGAATCGGGAGGAGCAGAATCTACGCGATTCCAAGACGATCGAATCGCCACGATGCTCGAACCGCGTCCCGGACTGTACGCGACGATTTCCGCCTCGTGGCTCGGCGGATCTCAATTCGTTCTGCTGTCACCGCTGTTCGACCCCGACGCGACGAACTACCGAATCGCGGACTCGGATGCGAAAGCGATCGTCGTCCCGTGAACCAATCGTCGGTCGCGGGATTAGACACCGTTTGAAACCCGACGGAACCACCGAATTCGGAACGCTGCATACTTTTATATCGCGCGGACGCGACGATTATGCGTATGTCAGACAGAGACGTGTTTCTGCCGGTCGGTGCACAGCCCACTCTCGGAGATCTCGTCGAGCAAGCGGTGACTGCGGAAGACCTCGGATACGACCGCGTCTGGTTCCCAGAGGGCTGGGGACGCGACGTCGTCACGCCGATCGCGACCGCCGCCGAGCGAACCGAACGTATCGGACTCGGAACGAGCATTGCGAACGTCTACTCCAGATCGCCGACGTTGCTGGGCCAGACCGCCGCCACGCTGCAGGAAGCGAGCGACGACCGATTTCGACTGGGAGTCGGGCCGAGTGGCCCAATCGTGGTCGAGAACTGGCACGGCGAGGACTTCGGTAACCCGCTCCGACGCACCCGGGAAACGATCGAGATCGTTCGACAGGTGCTGTCGGGCGAACCAGTCTCGTACGACGGCGAATACTTCACGCTTGAGGGGTTCCGGTTACGTTTCGATCCACCGGAAACGCAGGTACCGATCGATGCGGCGGCGCTCGGGCCCAAAGCTGTTGAACTCGCAGGTCGCTTCGCCGACGGGTGGCACGCCGTCAACTACACGCGGGACGGAGTTACGCCCCGTCTCGAGGATCTGGAACGGGGTGTGGAACTCGGCGAACGCGACCCCGACGAGGTCCGCGTGACCCTTTCCGTGTGTTGCTGTACCCTCGAGGACGGTGACCGAGCTCGCGAACTCGTCGCCCAGCACATCGCATTCTACATTGGCGGCATGGGGGAGTTCTACCGAGACAACCTCGTGCGGCAGGGGTACGAGGACGTTGCCAACGAAATCTACGACGCTTGGCAAGACGGCGATCACGGTCACGCCACGGCTCTCGTCGGGGACGAGTTAATCGATCAGATGGGGGCCGCGGGGACCCCATCCGAGGCCCGCGAGCAGCTGTCGCAGTTTACCGATCTCGAGGGGGTCGACGCCGTCAACGTGTCGTTCCCGAGAGGTGCCGATCCGGAAGAGATACTCGAGACAATGAGAGCGGTGGCTCCGTGACGATGGTCTCGTCCGGTAGACCGCCCCGTAACCGTTCAGGTAACCGGTGTGCTGATCTGAACGAGCGGCCTCGAACAGAGGAACACGAACTTCGGGCCCCGTGACTATGGTGGTCTGGTGATTATACCGGGCCGATGTCCGGCTCCATCGGATCACTCCCAAGAAGACAGTCGCGCTTTACACACGTTCGATTATCCTCATTTCCTGACCGAAACGGATACACATGGTTGACAATGCAGTTTCCTATCCCGTCTGCCCGAGTTCATGGGCGAGTTTGATCAGAAGCATCACGCCGGTCGCGCCCAGCGGGTAGCCGTGGGCGATCACACCGCTGTTGATGTTGGTTCCTCCCAGGAGATGCCGTCTCCTCCAGCCACACGGCGACGGCCGACGCGAACCCTTCGTTCACCTCGAACAGGTCGATTTCCCCGGCAGTCATATACACTTTCTCAATGACACCTTCGGTCGCGGGAATCGGTCCAGGTGCTGTTCAGATATGGTCTGAAAAGCGAGACGGTTAGAATTCTATGTGTCTATTCCCGAATTCAGCCGCGTCATCGATTCTAGCAATGGCGTTCAATTAGCTTTTGTGGAACGCGAGGCGACACCACGCGAACTGATGCGACTCAGCATCCAATTCCGTCTGTCCAGTTTATCACTTTCGGATACTGTTTCTGCCCTAGGGGTTCGATGTCGAACGTGTGCGATCAACCGTTCATAATTGGATTCAGAAAGCAAATTTACAGCCGACAGACGGAAAACAACCGGATCACGTCGCGTTCGCCGAGATTGTGATCCAACTTAATGAACAACGTTACTGGCTGTACGCTGCTGTCGATCCCGAAACCAACGAATTCCTCCATACTGAGCTCTATTGAATGCGAACAACAGCTCTCTCCTCGATGTTTCTCGTCGATTCTGCACCGTGGCTCAAGGCTGTACTGCACGATCACGGACTCCAATTTCGATACGAAACTCATGAAAATCGGAACACCGTCGAACGTCTCTTCAGGAGATAAAACAATGTACAGCCCAGTTTGGAAACTGTTTCAGAAACGTTATCCAGCAACCGCTGAAACACGGCTGCAGAGCTACGCATACTGCAGGAACCAGCTAATCTGAATAATGCCTCGGGCTACTGGCGATCTGACCGATCGAGGGGGTGAATCATTCTCAGGACATGCTTCGACTCACCCCTCGGACGGCCGCACACGCTGACCGTTGTCCGCCGGAACCTTTTCCTACTCACTGACGAATGCTATGGCATGACAGACCTCCTCATTACGAACGCGCGGATCGTCGACGGAACCGGCGCTCCGTGGTTCGCGGGTTCGGTTGCCGTCGATGACGGAAAAATCGTGGCGGTTCGTCGGGAGACAGCGCCCGACGCCGACGGTGAAACGACGATCGACGCCGACGGCCGCGTCCTCTGTCCAGGTTTCGTCGACACGCACTCCCATTCAGACATGCGACTGTTCGAGGAGCCGACGCTCGAACCGAAGATCCGACAAGGAATAACCACCGAAATTCTCGGCCAGGACGGGTTCTCGATGGCGCCGATGTACCGTGAGGGTGGTGCAGCGGAGTGGAGCGCCCAGCTCAGCGCGCTCGCGGGACAGGTCGACGTGAACTGGACCTGGGGGAGTGTTGCCGACTATCTCGACGCGGTCGAGGAGAACGGAATCGCACCGAACGTCGCCCTGTTCGTCGGTCACGGGACCGTTCGGTTCAATCTGCTCGGGATGAGCGACAGGGACCCGACCGACGACGAGCTTGCAGAGATGCGCGACCTCGTCTCCGAAGCGCTCGATGACGGCGCGCTCGGACTGTCGACCGGACTCATCTACACGCCGTGTACGTACGCGGATCGTCGCGAAGTGCAGGAACTGGCCGCGGCCCTGGAACAGTACGGCCGGCCGTTCGTAGCCCACGTTCGAAGCGAGGGGCGCTGGATCTGGGACGCACTCGACGAATTCATCGATATCGGCGCTGAAGAGAGCGTTCCGCTCCACGTCTCACACTTCAAGGTCGCCGGCCTCGGACAGCAGGGAAAAGCGTCGCGGGCCACGACCCTGATCGAGACCGCCCGGGACCGGAACGTCGATATCACGGTCGAACAGTACCCGTACGCTGCGGCCAGCACGATGCTCTCGGCGGTCCTGCCGCCCTGGGTCCACGCAGACGGACCGGAACAGACGCTCGAGCACCTCGCCGACGAGGGGACCAGAGAACGGATCCGCCGGGACGTCGAGGAGTGGCGGATCGAGGGCTGGGAGAACATCGGTGCCCTCACCGGATGGGACGGCGTCGTCATCTCGGACGTGCGGACGGACGCCAACGCGGACCTCGAAGGAAAAAGCGTCGCCACCATCGCAGAGGAACGCGACACCGATCCGGTCGACGCGGTCTGCCGGGTGCTCCGCGAAGAGGAACTCGCCGTGAGCGCGGTCTATCACATGATGGACGAGGCGGACGTCCGGGAGATTCTCACTTACGAACGGACTTGCGTCGGTACGGACGGCCTGTTCGGCGGCAAGCCCCATCCGCGAGTGTACGGCTCCTATCCGCGAATTCTGGGGCAGTACGTCCGCGAAGAGAACCTCCTGACGCTGGGGGAGGCCGTCCGGAAAATGACCTCGCTACCGGCGCGGGCGATGGGCCTTCCACGGAAGGGACTGGTTCGTCCGGGAATGGACGCGGACCTGGTCGTATTCGACCCGGTCCGCGTCGGCAGTGAGGCGACCTACGAGAACCCGCGGCGGTACCCGAACGGCATCGATCACGTGCTCGTCGACGGCGAACCGGTCGTCCACGACGGCGAGGTCACCGGGGCGACGCCGGGGCGAGCGATCAGGGGCGACGAGTGACTCACCGGCGGCGACCGGCCACGCAGTTCGGATTCGCACGCGAACCGCACGCTCGGTCGGGTGACCCGTAACTATCTTCACCGAGAACTGCATATTCCACTTATGAACCTCAGAGAAGAACTCGAACCACCCGTGCCGGCAATCGTTCTCGCAGAGGGTGAGTTCGGTGACGCCGGCGGAAAGACGGCACACGGCGTGGTCATGCACAGCGACCTGTTTACACCCGCGGCGATCGTCGACTCGGAGACCGCCGACGAAACGCCGGCAGCGGTTCTCGACAAGCCGGATGCACCGGACGTCCCGATAGTCCCGTCCGTCGCGGCGGCGCTCGAGGTGGCGCCGGACGTCGAGGCGCTCATCATCGGCGTCGCACCGGCCGGCGGACAGCTTCCCGACGCGTGGGTCCGCGACATCGAGGCGGCGATCGAGGCGGGCTGTGACGTCGTCTCGGGACTTCACACGTTCTTCGGCGAAGACGACGGCTGGTCGTCGCTGGCCGACCGACACGACGTGCGCATCTTCGACGTTCGCAAGCCGCCCGGGGAAGACCGACTCCGGGTCGCCGACGGTTCGGTCGACGACGCCGACGCCGACGTCGTCCTCGTTCTCGGGACGGACTGTGCCGTCGGGAAGCGGACGACGACGTACGAGCTGTTCTCGGCAGCGCGGGAAGCCGGCCGAGACGCGGGCTGGGTCGCGACCGGCCAGACGGGGATCATGGTCGGTGCGCACGCGGGCGTCGTTATCGACCGGGTTCCGGCCGATTTCACCGCCGGCGTCGTCGAGGATCTCGTCTCGAAGGTCGCCGACGATCACGACCTCGTCTTCGTCGAAGGCCAGGCTTCGCTCACCCACCGCGCGTACTCCGGCGTGACCCTCTCGATCCTCCACGGAGCCTGGCCGGACGCGGTCGTGTTGGCGGACGACCCGGACCGCGGCGACCGGGCGCACTTCGAACAGTTTCCCGTCGACGGCGTCGCGGCGGAACGGCGAGCGATCGAAGAGCTGTCCGATGCCGTCGTGGCCGGCGTTTCGACCTGGGGCGACGCCGACCAGCAGGCCCGCTACGATCTTCCCGCGGCGAACGTGTACGACGACGGCGGTGCGACCGAACTGCTTGCTGCGATCGACGACGCCTTGGAGGGGGATCGCACGTGACCGAGATCGTCGCGGTGGAGGCGGAGCCACACGACCTCCCGCTCTCGGAGCCGTTCCATATCGCGCTCGGAACGCGAAACGAGGCCAACAACGTCCTGGTGACGATCGAAACCGAAAACGGAACCCGGGGGTACGGCGAGGGGTCGCCGAGCCTTCCAGTCACGGGCGAGACCAGGGCAGCAGCCCTGGAGACGGCGCGTGCGGCGGCGGAGCTGCTGGAGGGGGAACCGGTCGACGAGTATCGACGCCTCACCGATCTCGTCCGCGACACGTTTCCGGGGATGGTGTCGGCGACGTTCGCCGTGGAGACGGCGCTCCTCGACGCCTACTGTCGCGAACGCGGAATCGCGTTCGCGGAGCTGTTCGGCGGGCCGCCCGAATCCGTCCGAACGGATCTGACGGTCCCGCTCATGCCACCGGCGGAGGCCGGAGATCGAGCGGCGACGGCGGCCGCACGCGGTTTCGATCAGCTCAAGCTCGGCACGGACGTCGAGACCGATATCGAGCGCGTCGCGGCCGTTCGCGACGAGGTACCGGAGGCCGAACTGAAGAGCGACGCGAACCAGGGATGGACGCCGAAGGAAACCGTTCGATTCGCGAATCGTATCGCCGATGCGGACATCGATCTCGAACTGATCGAACAGCCCGTTCCGGCGTCGAACGTCGCCGGACTCGCCGAGGCGACGCGGCGGGTCGACGTCCCGATCGCCGCCGACTAGGCGGTCTTTACGCCCCAGGACGCCGTTCGGATCGCACGCGAAGACGCGGCCGATATTATCAACGTCAAGCTCTCGAAATCGGGACCGCTCGCGGCCGCGGACATCGTCTCGATCGCTCGCGGCGCGGACCTGGAGCTCATGATCGGCTGCATACTCGAAAGCGCGATCGGTATCCACGCGAGCGCGCATCTCGTCGCCGGAACCGGCGCGTTCAGCTACGTCGATCTCGACGGGAACCGACTGTTATCCGCGGACGTCGTTCCGACCGGCGACGGGCCCGAGCACGATATCACCGGGCCGGGTCACGGCGTCACGCCCAACGGGTAGCGACGTCGGGGTACCGTCTCGAACCATCCGGAGCGGGTCATTCGAACCGTCCCGTCCGTTCCCCACAGTCCAGACATCGGGTTACTTTCGCGTCGCGGTCGTCCGTCCACTCGATCGCCTGTGAGGTTCGATCACCGCAAACCTCACAGTCGCGCAAGAGGTCGAAATCTCCCCCATCCTGTGGCGCGCCGAGAGCGACCGCTTCGACCCGCTCGGTCCCGGTGTTCGTCCCCTGCTGGTACTCACCCGGTGCGAACCGGATGGCGTCCCCGGATTCGACGTCGACCGGTCCCTCCTCCGTCTCGAAGGTCACTGTCCCCGAACTGATAACGAACACTTCTTCCTGGGCTTCGTGGGCGTGATAGCCGTACGCGAAGCTGTCTCCGGGCGCGAGTTCGTAGTAGTTGATAGCGAGGTTCGATGCGCCGAGCGCAGCGGTGAGCGGTCGGTTGACGGTCGCCGAATCGATTCGTCGCTCCACGTCTTCGATCGTGACTTTGTGCATAGTCGGACGATAGTGGACCAGTGCCATATATACGGGGGGTGGACCGAGCCCGCAACTCGAAGCGATGAAAATACGTCCGCTTCCCGTCGATACGGCGTCAGTACTGTGAGGGAGCCAACTCTTCGGTGGTCCGTTCGGCGATCCGTTCGTCCGCGTTGCTCGGGATGGTCACCATCGGACGACTGATGCAGTCGATCTCGGCGATGGCCCGAAACTGGTCACGAGCCTGCTCGGGCGTTCCGGCGACCCCGAGCGCCTCGACCATCTCGTCCGTGACGTTACCGGCCGCGGCCTCGCGGTCGCCGCTGTGCCACGCCTCGGCGACTGCTTCGGCGCCGTCGGGGAACCGCCCCGCCACTGCGCGCTCGTATCCCTGACCGTTACCGACGTAGTAGGCGACGTGGGCTCGAACGGTGTCCTTCGCCGCTTCCGGATCGTCGCTCACGGCGGCCGGAACGTACGGCGCGACGTCGATCGTTGCATCGCGACCGGCCTCCTCCATCTGCTCGACGATATACGCGAACTCGTCCTCGAGGTCGGGGAACGGGACGTTGTGCGGGATCCAGCCGTCGCACAGTCGCGCGACGACCCGCTTGTTCGCATCGCCGAGCGCCGCGTGATAAATCGGAACGTCAGCGTTCAACGGCGGGAAATCTTGGACGTCGAAGATTTGCCCCTCGTAGTCGACGCGGTCTCCGTCACCCAGATACGCCGCGGTGAGTTCGATAGTTTCGTGGGCCCGTCGAACCGGATTCGGATCGTCCCACGCCATGCCGTGGAGATCTTCGACGGCTTTCTTGGTCGACGTTCCGACCCCGAGTTTGAACCGGCCGTCGGAAACGCGATTCAGCGACGCGGCAGTCATCACTAACACGGCGGGTGTCCGCGAAAAGACGTTGGCGATCGCCGTCCCGAGAGCGACGTCGTCGGTGTGGTTTGCGATGTCGGTGAGTTCCACGACGGAGCTCGATCCCCACAGTTCACCGAGCCAGAGGCCGTCGTAGCCGAGTTTCTCCGCGCGAACCGCCAGGTCGGTGTTGTCGAACGTCGAGCGCTGTGGTAACAGGAGATCGGTTGGCATCATTCGTCACACACACTCGAACGATAAAAAACTAGCCGCCTGTCCTCGAGTTTTCGAGCGACCGATAACTTCTTCGGACGGGACCCTCTTCGGAGGGAAATTCTTTTACGAGCAGCTACATTTATGATCCCCCACGTGGGTACTACTGTCATGTTCGGACGCTCGGAGGAGCAACAGATGTTAGTCGTTAGCATCGAAGGCGCCATCGAACGAGACATAGAGCCAGTTATCGAATCGTACGAGAAAGACGAGCCGGTATCAAAAAGCGACGCGAAAGCCGTCCTTCGCACGCTCTCCGAACAGGGAATGCTCGGACGGGATATTCCGGAGGAAGAGGGGGGTGCAGGGCTCGATCATACGGATTGGGCGCTCATGTTCGAGCAGTTGCCGATGCAGGTGGATCTGCTAGCGATGATCTCCAGCGAGGTCGCTCGAACGGTTCACTTCACCGGTTCTGAGTATGTCCGCGATACCTATCTCGGGCCGTTGCTCGAGGGCGAGCTGATCGGTTGCGCTGCCATCTCTGAACCGGGGGCCGGTTCCAATCCGCGAGAGATGCAGACGATCGCGGAACGGGACGGCGACGAGTGGGTGATTTCCGGGACGAAAACGTGGATCTCGAACGGCGAAATCGCCGACGTCGCGATGGTCGTAGCGGAGACGGAAGCGGGCAAAACGCAGTTTCTGATCGAAACTGACGCCGACGGATTCCACCGGGAACGACTCGAAATGCTCGGGCGGCAGTACGATCATATGGCCCAGCTCTACCTCGACGAGGTTCGCGTTCCCGACGCACACGTCCTCGGATCGCCGGGCGAGGGTCTGGATCGAACCTACGAGTCGTTCGAACTCGGCAGAGCGAACGTGGCGCTGCTGGGAGTGAAAACCGCACGGAACGCGCTGGACGACGCGATCGAGTACGCTCAGACGCGCGATCAGTGGGGGAAACCGATCGGCGAACACCAGCTCGTTCAACAGCTCATCGCCGACAGCGCCACGTACGTCGACGCGGCACGGCTGCTGGCCTATCGTGCGCTGCACCGATTCGACGAGGGAGACCGAGCAAGTGCGGAGAGCGCGATGGCAAAGTGGTTCGCGACCGAGATGGCCGTCGAGGTCACGTCGAACGTCGTTCAGGTCCACGGCGGGATTGGGCTCTCGCGGGAACTCGACGTCGAGCGGTACTTCCGTGACGCACAGATGCTAACCATCCCGGAGGGAACGACGCAGATCAACAAGCTGATCGTTGCGCGGGATATGCTGGGACTATCCGCGTTCGATTGAGTGCGTCGCGACCGATCGGTCGGCGACGACGATCGAGACGCGGATGGGAGACCGAACGGGGACTTACTCTTCCTCCCCGTACTCCTCTTCGAGTCTGTACCGCTGGATCTTCCCCGAGGCGGTCTTCGGAAGTTCGTCGACGAATTCGATGCGTCGTGGATACTCGTGTTTCGAGAGGCGCTGCTTGACGTCCGTACGAATCTCCTCGGCGAGTCCGTCGGACGGCGTCGCGGAAGCCGTCGGAACGATAAACGCCGTGACGGCCTGGCCGCGCTCGTCGTCCGGTAGTCCCACGACGCCGACTTCGGCCACGGTGTCGTGTTTCAACAGACTGTCCTCGACTTCCGACGGACCGATTCGGTATCCCGCCGAGATGATGACGTCGTCCGCTCGACCCACATACCAGAAGTACCTGTCCTCGTCTCGGCGAGCGAGGTCGTCGGAGCGGATCCACTCGCCGCCGAACTTCTCGTCGCTTTTGTCGGGCATCTTGAAGTACGCTTCGGCGAACGGAACCTCGTCCGTGGTCCGGACCGATATCTCACCCACGCCACCGGTGTCTACCGGTTCGTTCTCCTCGAGGTCGAGAAGCGTTACCTCTCGTCCGGGTATCGGTTTCCCCATCGCACCGGGCTTGATTTCCCACTCCGCCAGCGGGTAGTTGTTCACCAGCATGCCGCCCTCCGTGAACCCGTAGTGTTCGAGAACCGTCGTCCCGAACGTCTCCTCGACCCACTCGATCGTACTCGCGCCAACCGATTCTCCCCCCGAGTAGATGCGCCGGATGTCGACGGCCGAACTGTCGACGTCGACGTCGAGTTGCGCCATCTGTCGGAACGCGGTCGGTGGAGCGAAGAAACTGGTCACCGGATAATCGGCGATGATATCGAAGAGGACATCGGGATCGAAATCCCCACGAATTGTGATCAGTTCCGTCCCCTGGTGGAGCGGAACGACCGTACAGTAAAAGAGGCCGTACGACCACGCTGGCGGGGCCATTCCGAGGAACGTGTCGTCGGGCCGGAGGTCGGCAGCGTACCTCGTATACGGATAGAGGGCGACGGGGGAACCGTGTGGCATCTCGACGCCCCTCGGATCGCCGGTCGTTCCACTGGTATACTGGAGGGCACAGATATCTTCGGCGCTCGTTTCGGCCGGGTCGAAATCCGACTCGTACTCTCGAACCTCGGCGAACGTCGTCTCCGCCGCCGTTCCGCCGTCGACGAGGACGATCTGATCGAGACCGCTCAGTTGGGATTCGTCGATCTTCTCCCGGTGTTCGGGCGTCGTGACGAGCACTTTCGTCCCGGAGTTCTCGAGTCGGTACTGGAGTGCCTCCGGGCCGAACAGCGTGTACAAGGGAACGTATACGTATCCGCCGAGCCACGTACCCGCGATCGTCGCGTACAGCGCTTCCCTGGGTTCCATCACTGCTGCGACTCGATCGCCAGCCGAGAGGCCGCACTCGTCGAGGAAGTTCGCAAACTGGCGACTCCGCGTCGCAATATCGGTCACGGTGATGGTGTCTTCCGACCCATCGTCCATATCGACAATTCGAATCGCTGTCGTTTCAGTCTCATCGCTACCGAGAATTTCGCTCCCCAGATTGAACGAACTAGGCGTACCTTCGAAGGAATCCCAGGCCTGGTTCCAGTCGAATTCGTCACGCGCCTCGTCGTACATCGTGGATAGTGGATTGTCGACCGACATATGCTGTCACATTACAAACATCCATATAAGTGTTAGGTGAGGGACACCGGCTACGAGCCAGTCTACGGGACACGGACGGTTCATTGCACCCCTTTCGTGGATAGACCGCGTGGTACTTCTGATATCGGTAGAGCAATAGATGCGCTGCGTCAAGGAGCGTAACACGGTTATTCCGCGACGACCGTGATGCCCATTAGTATCAACCAAGCGCTTCGATCGCGTACACGTAGATGTTCTATTTCGAACACAACGGTGTCGAGAGGACGGCTTTCACCAGGAATCCACGCCGAGAACGGTTCAGCCGTGTCGGTCGCAGGCGTTCTATTACGATCATTTCGGATACGAGGTAATACTCGTGTCTGGCCGGCGTACGACCGGTCGAATCCATCGTGATATAAGATGTCATGACACGACGTACGCTTATTCCAGAACGGATCGGTGGCTGTGCGAGATCGCGTTTGGTCTCACCGGTCGAGAGGCAGAAATCGACCATATACATACATTTGTACGATTGTAAATCGAAGCGTAACACCGAGACGCACCGGAAGTGGCAGGCTGCGGACGGCAATCCGAAATAGTCGGATGATTCCCGGCAGCGGCCGACTCGAGTCGTACACGTACTCGGATCGTCGGCTGTCGAACGGCACGGACGGCGGGATACCGCCCACGCTTCGGCCGGCCCACCGATGTCGCGTGAGGTGGGCATTCTGTTAGCACTGAGCTATTTCCGAATATATCGGAAAGAATATGCAGGTCGCCGTGGATCGGTAGGGCATGGCAACGGGAATCGGATCACTCCGACGCGCGAACCGCCTCATCGAGCGATTGATCGAACTCGAGACGGCGTCGCCGACGACCCTGGCCAACGAGTTGGAGCTGCCGACGAGTACCGTCCACGACTACGTGACGACACTCGAGTCGCTCGGATATCTAACGAGGATGGACGACGGGCAGTATCGAGTCAGCGGTCGCTTCCTACGACTCGGTAACGAGGTCCGCCATCGGTACGACGTCTACACGACCGCGGAGCCGGAACTGGCCGAACTGGCAGACGAAACCGGAGAGTACGTCGCACTGATGGTCGAACACGGCGGACTTGGGTTGATACTCAGCATGAAACAGGGGAAGAAGGCCGCGCACGTGCGGATCGAGGAGACCTACCCGGGCATCCGGACGCGACTCAACACGACTGCCAACGGGAAGGCACTCCTCGCCTGCCTCTCCGAGGAACGCGTCGCGGAGATCATCGAGAGCTACGGTCTCTCGAAAAAAACGGAGAACACGATCGTCGATCGGGAAACGCTGTACGCGGAACTCGACCGTATCGGCGAACGTGGTTACGCGATCGATGACGAGGAGCGGTTCGATGGAATGCGAGGTATCAGCGCTCCGCTGGTGAGCGAACCGGACGAGACGGTCGCGTCAATCGGTATTTACGGCCCCACGAATCGCCTGACGGACGACGTCCTCCACGAGACGTTCTCGGACCGCATACTCCAGGTGACGAACGTCGTCCAGGTCAATCTCACGTACTCGTGATAGCCAATCCCGACCACGACCCTCGTGGCAACTGGCGGCCGTCGCGGTGGCGCGTCGAATACTGAAAGAGCGGTTCGGGACGGGTTACCCGCGGATGTATCCGCCGTTGACGCTCAGCGTCTGTCCCGTGATCCAGTCGGCCGCATCGCTCGCGAGAAACGCGACCGCGTCGGCGATGTCCGTCGGCTGGCCGAGACGGTCCAACGCGTAGGAGTTCTCGATCATTCGTTCGCGGTGCGCTTCGATCACGTCCTCTGTAGCCGGCGTCTCCGTCGTCCCCGGGGAGACGCAGTTGACCCGGACTCCATCGTCTCCGACCTCATGAGCGACGGTACTCGTCAGTGATACGTTGGCGGCCTTCGCCGCACCGTACACGGCCAGTCCGGGGTCGTTCCCCTTGTAGGAGTCGCTGGCAAAGTTGATGATCGCGCCCGATCCCTGATCGATCATCTGTGGGAGGGCGGCGTGCATGCAGTTCATCGTTCCGAAGAAGCAGACGCCGACCCAGAACTCCCACTCGTCGGGTTCCGTCTCGACGAACGGTTTCGCCTCCGTCAGTCCCGCGTTGTTCACGAGCACGTCAAGGCGACCGAACTCGTCGACGGTCGTCTCGACGAGGTTTCGAGCGTCCTCGTACTCGGTTACGTCCGTCTCGACGGCCTCGACGGTCGCGTCGTACTCCGCCGCGACGTCTCGAGCCGTCTCTTCGGCGGAGTCGATAGCGACGTCGGCGATGACGACGTCGGCACTGAGTCCGGCGAAGGCTTCGGCGATGCGTCGCCCGATTCCCTGTGCGCCACCCGTTACGACCGCCACCTGTTCATCGAACGCTACTTTCTCTGTGATTGTCTCACCCGTCATGCATTGACTCACACTTCGATCAATTACATAAAATTTCGGGGCTGACACGGTTCGAACGGTTCGCCGTCGTCGACTCGTCGACGACCATCGCGCGGAGGGACCTGTTCACACGGTCGGCTCGTCGACGGAATACTCGAGACGATCGATACTAGGAAACGAGCTCGAACTACTACTCCGACAGCGGTGTAATTTGATAGATAGTTATTTGTGCGATTGTCGATACCTCTCATATGGCATGGATACGGAGTACAACGATATCGACGTGAGTCTCGAGGACGATGGTCGAGCGAGAATACGGTTGAACAGACCGGAGTCCCTGAACGCGCTCAGCAATCGTATGGCCGACGAAATACTCGCCGCACTGGACCGACTCGAGGAGGAAGACGTACGGGTGCTCGTCCTCAGGGGAGCCGAGGGTAACTTTTGTGCCGGCGCCGACGTCGGGTCCCCGCCGGCAGAGACCAAACCCCACGAACAGACCCGTCGGTTTCGCCGACTCCGGCGGATGTTCAACCGCATCGAGAGTTTCCCCCGACCGACGGTCGCCGCGATCGAGGGATACTGCCTGGGCGGGGGGTGTGAGATCGCTTGCTGCTGTGATACCCGCATCGCCACCGAGAGCGCGACCATCGGCGTCCCGGAGATCATGCTCGGTGTGATCCCAGCCGGCGGTGGCACTCAGCGGCTCTCTCGACTCATCGGCCTCTCACGGGCGCGGGACATGGTCCTCCGTGGAAAGCACCACGATGCGGAGACGATGCAGGAGTACGGGTTCGTCCACGAACTCGCCGACGACGACGCGTTCGAAGCCGAACTCGAGACGGTCGTCGAGGAGTACCTGCTACGTCCACCGGTCGCGATGGAAGTAGCGAAGATGGCGATCAACGGCGGTTTTGAAGCCGCTCTCGAGTCCGGCCTCGAGATGGAGGCACTCGCGACCGGCGTCGTCTTCGGTACCGAGGACGCACAAGAAGGACTCGAAGCGTTCCGCGAGGATCGAGATCCCGAGTTCGAGGGCGAGTAAGGCGTATCGACCCCGATCGGATGCCGGGCGACGGGCTCGGCGGGGCCCGTCACCGGCCGATCCGTTTCCGTTCGCGTCCCGTCGGTGGCGAGTTAGCGAAACGAAGTTCTCCTCTACAATCCGCCGACGGCAAGAAGAGGACGTTTCACGGCGGGACCGACAGACGATCCGCGTGACGAGCTGGGGCGGTCGCGACCGGGAGGGAAGCCGAATCTCACTCCTGGTGGACCGCTCGGACGTGAACCGCTCCGGTTCCCCGAACGACGACTCTATACCCCGTATACCGAAAATCAACCTGCGTTTCGGGGGCACAAGAGTCCGCCCTGAACAACGTATTCAGGGCCTCGGGGTCGATCGCTTCGTGGAGTGGCGGCAGTTCGAAGCGGTCGGCGTCGGTCGCTTTCGCGACTGCAGAGACGACGGCGAAAACGGGTGTCATCCCGGTATCGTCGCCCCAGGCAGAACTGTCGGTGATTACTAAATCCGTTGACGGGTCAGCCGTGCTAACCCGAGTGTCATCCCCTGACATCACTCGACCATGCTACGATCTCGCATAAATCCGTTGTTGACCGGTCGATATAGTGCGCGAGAGACCACCGGGGGAGCTGATCTACCCTCGACACCGTACTGGGGAAGCTGATCCGCCCTCGACATCGGCTCGATGTTCCGTATTTGTGCCGCGATCGGTATGTTCGATCTCGGTCACCTCGGCACGTCCCAGTCCGCCCGGCCGGTTTACGGCGCCGGTTGATTCGGGTTCACAGCGTCGTACGAATCCGATGACTGTCGGATCGGGTGGCTGCAATCCTATAAATCCCTCGCCTCGCCGAGTCGTCCCACACGCCAGGCGTGATATCTTACGAAAAATCTACAAATTGATATCTTGGTGGAGTACTAGACTTATTAGCTCGGGCGGTGATCTTCAACGCATGCGGTCAGATCAAAGCTTCGAAGACTACCGCGAGTCGATGCTCGACTACCTGTGGAGCGAGATCGAACCACACGCCGAGGAGTGGGACGAGACGGGCGACCTCCCGCGAGAGGAGCTCTGGGATGAGTGGCAGGAGATGGGCTTTCTCGGCGCGATGGCTCCCGAGGAGTACGGCGGACTCGACCTGACACAGCGGGAGTACGTCGAACTCGAGAAGGAGTGGGCGAAAGTGTCCGGCGGACTCCGGGTCATCCTCCACGTTCACAACACGAACGTCGAACTGCTGGACCACGTTGGGACCGAGGCTCAGAAGGATCGGTGGATGCCGGAGATCGTCGACGAGGGCGCGTCGTTCGCGTTCGCGCTGACCGAACCGCACGCGGGCTCCGGGACGGACATCGAAACCCACGCCGAGAAAGACGACGACGAGTACGTTCTGAACGGCGAGAAACATCACATCACGAACGCCGACTTCACCGAATATTTCAACGTCATCACGCGGACGGAGAACGGCTTCTCCATTCTAGTCGTACCGCGGGACGCTGACGGGTTTACCATCAGAGAGATGCCCGAAACGATGGGGAGTCACGGATCGGAACACTGCTATCTCCACTTCGACGACGTGCGCGTTCCCGAGGAGAACCTGCTCGGTCGCGAGGAAGGCAGCGGCGTCCGCGACGCGGTCGACCACCTCCGGGTGAGCCGAATCTACATCGGTGCGAACGCGCTGGGGATCTCCGAACGCTGTCTGGAGGAAGCGGTCAATTGGGCGAAAATGCGCGTCACCTTCGGTAAGCCGATCGCCGAGCGGCAGGCCGTCCAGCAGTACCTCGGTGAGATGGCCCGAGACGTCTACGCGCTTCGCCTCGCCGTCGAGGACGCCGCCCGACAGGTGGACGAGAAGGGGCGGGCGGGTATCGAGGCGGACCTCTGCAAGCTCATGGCGAAGGACGTCACCCAGCGAGTCACCGACAACGCGATGCTCGTGTTCGGCGGGTTGGGGTACTACCGCGAGGTCCCGGTTCAGCGGTTCTACCGCGACGCGCGGCTCAACTGGCTCGAAGAGGGAACCCCCTCGATCCAGCAGATCACCGCCGCGAAGAACCTTCTGAACGGCGAGTACCCCTACGAACTCGACGAGCAGGCCGTCGACCACCTGGACAATCCGGTCGACGAATACGATTCCGACGGCGGGAACGAGTACGAACTGTCCTACGAACTGTAGCCGGCGCCGACCGACGTCCGGTGGCGTCACCGACTTCGGTCCCTCGAAACGACCTTTCGATCGATGACCGGAACGGTAGCCGTGGATCGCTCTGTTATCGACGCCAAGCTGTGCGTGCAGCGCGTGAAAGGATCCGAAACCCACGGAGTATCGGTCGGGTTCGCCCGCTCGACGGTTAGCGTGCGAACTTGTCCCAAAGGCTTAATAGTGGTATGGTCGATTCCTACACGTCATGGGAGAGTCACACGCTACCGACGCGTTCAATCCCGAGCGCGAGTTCATGGAGCGAGAGGAGATCGAGGACCGTCAGGAACGGATGCTTCGAGAGAAGGTCGAACACGCGTACAAGAACACGAGCCACTACCGGGAGGCGTTCGACGAGGCGGATATCGATCCGTCGGACATCAAGACGATCGACGACTACCAGCGGCTCGTCCCTACGATGCTCAAAGAGGACGTCCGGGAAAATCGGTCGGTCGAGGATCCGTTCGGCGGGTTCCTCGCCGTCGACAGGGACGAAATCGACTACTACCACACCTCGACGGGGACGACCGGCACGCCCACGTTTATGCCGGTGCAGGAAACGGAGGTAAGTGCGGCCAGCGAACTCATCGCCCGAACGCTCTATCCGAGCGGGATCGCGGAGGGAGACGTCGCACTCAACGCCGGAATGTTCTACCACCTCTACAGCCGCATGATCGAGGACGCCTACCACAATCACCTCGATATGATTCACTTCAATCGCGGCGGACTCCCGTTCGAGGTCGAGAGCGATCTGGAGGAGGACGTCGAACTGTGGGAGATGGGTAACCCCGCCGTAATAAACATGACTCACTCCTCGCTGCAGAAGGCCACGACGCTCCTGCAGGAACACGATATCGATCCGAGTGACGCGTTTCCGGAGCTGAAAGCGGTCGTCACCGCCGGTGCGGTCGTCACCGGAACTGCCCGGCAGGAACTGGAGGAGTTCTGGGGCGTCCCGCTCATCGAGCACGGCGGCCCGACTGACCAGATGTCGTTTATGGGAACGTTTTGCGAGGCCCGAACCGAAGGGTGGGGTCACTTCTTCGAGGACCAAGGGTTCCACGAAATCATCGACCTCGACACCCTCGAACCGGTCGCCGAGGGCGAACGCGGCGAACACACGTACACCACGTTCCATCTCGACAGCACCCCGTATCTCCGGTGGCGCTCGGAGGACGCCGGTGTCCACGGCGGGTACGATTGCTCCTGTGGCCGCTGTCACATGCGGACTCAGATCCTCGGCCGAACGGTCCAGGCAGTGAACGTCCAGGAAACCTCGGTGTTCCCGCGGGATTTCGAGGAGGTCCGGGACCGCCACGGCTATCCCGAATCGCCCTACCAGATCGTCCGGCGCCCCGAGCAGCCACAGGACCTCCTGACGGTGTTGTTCTCGGCCGACATCTCCGATCAGGAGCGGACGTCGATCGTCTCGGATCTCGCCGAGAGCCTCGGCCTCGAGGAGTCGGACGTGGATATGGACCACATCGACGAGGACGACATTCCGATGAAAGGGCAGTGGAAGTACCGGCTCATCCGTGACGAGGACGAATAACGGACGTTCGATCGAACGTCTGAACGACACGGTTCGAGACGCGGCGGAACCGGGTCGATCGGTGCGAACGCGCCTGTTCGCTCTCGACTGCGGTGGACGCAGACAGTAGGGACAGCGGCCCGAGCTTCGCCGACTCGTCGTCCTTCCTTTCGAAATTCTTATGACCGAGGCTGTGGATGTGAATCTATGTCACGGGTACATCCCGAGTACGACGAATCGCGGCGACTCGTCGACGGTTCGATACGCGTTGCTGAGGACGGCTATCCCGTTCTCGTGGGTACGGAGTGTGCGGAGTGTGGGTTCGTCGTCTTTCCGACGCGGTCGTTTTGCCGGAACTGCCTCTCGGAGGACGTCACCGACGTCGACCTCTCACGCGATGGTGAGCTCCGGACGTACACCGTCGCACGCACCGGACAGGAAGGGTTCGAGCCGCCGTACGCGTTCGGCTTCGTCGATCTCCCCGAAGGGGTCCGACTCTACTCCCTCCTCGAGGGTTGGGAGACGGGGACCCTCGAGGTCGGAGCGCCGGTGGAACTGACCATAGACGAGATCAAACCGGATCCCGAAACCGGTGATCCCCTGTTCGGTCACGTGTTCCGACTCGTGGAGGGTGACGATGAGTGATCACGACGTCGCCGTCGTCGGCGTCGGCCAGTCGGAGTTCGGAGCGCTGGAGGGACAGCGGGTGACGGAGTTCGGGGGACGGGCCGTCCGCGAGGCGCTGCTCGCATCGAACGTCGACAACGACGGTATCGAGGAGGCGTACATCGGCAACGTCGCCAGCGCCGCACAGGACCAGACCGGCGTCGTCGGGCAGGCAGTGCTGCGCGAGGTCGGAGTGACGGGCATCCCGATCACCCGCGTCGAAAACGCCTGTGCCAGTTCGACGTGTGCGTTCCGAGAGGCATACAGGACCGTTCGGTCCGGTGAGTGCGACGTCGTGCTCGCACTGGGCGTCGAGAAGATGACCGGCGTCCCGACCGACGTCGCCCTGAAGGACATGAGCGGGGCCTCCGACGCGGAGGTCGAGGGGCCGATGGGAATGACGTTCATGGGCGTCTACGGGATGCGCGCGAACGCCTACATGGATCGGTTCGGCGATGTGCGCGAGGAGCTCGCTGACATCGCGGTAAAGAACCACTCGAACGGGCTCGCGAATCCGTACGCTCATCTGCACCTCGACGTCGGCCGCGAAGACGTCCTCGACTCCCGGATGGTCGCCGATCCGATCCGGCTACTCGACGCCTGCCCGATGTCTGACGGCGCGGCTGCGGCCGTTCTTGCACGCGGCGAGGTAGCCGAGAAACTGACGGACGAGCCGGTGTACGTCGACGCCGTCGAAGCGTCCAGCGGGGACTACCTCGACAGCGACCTGGAGTACTGGCGCGAGGAACTCGACGAACGAGTCTCCGAGCGAGCCTATCGCGAGGCTGGCATCGGTCCCGACGATCTCGACGTCGTCGAGGTCCACGACGCGGCCACCATCGGTGAACTGATGCACTACGAGGGGCTCGGGCTGGCGAGTCACGGCGAAGGCGCGTCGCTCGTTCGCAACGGGGACGTGCTACTGGACGGACGGATTCCGGTCAATCCCAGCGGCGGACTCAAGTCACGAGGGCATCCGGTCGGGGCGACGGGGATCGCCCAGGTCTGCGAACTCGTCTGGCAGCTCCGCGGCGAAGCCGGCGATCGACAGGTCAACGATCCCACCATCGGTCTCGCTCAGAACTCCGGTGGGGCGCTCGTCGGCGAAGGGGGCGTCTCCACGGTGACGATACTCAGCACCCGCTGAAATCGAATCGTCGCCCTGCTGGGTTGACCTCATCCGCGTGAACGCGGAGGAATCCCGCCACGGGATTTCAGGCCGAGCAAAGCGGCCTGTTGGTTTCAAGACGCATACGTTCCAAGCGTCACCTGCTGGTTTTCAGCATCGGCTTGGCTGTCTTGCGGCCCGGTCAAAGAGGCCCCATCCGTAGCCAAGTCATCGTCACCGGCCTTCTGCCGGGAAGCTCGGTCGCTTTGGCGGTGACTCTCTCCACTACGGTAGCGGTCTGAAATGTTTATCGCCCCGTTCACGTCGGCTTGATACTCACCGACCAAACAGCCGTCGTTCGAGCATTTGAACGTCGCCTGTCGTGGCCGGTAGCCATGTTCACCGCAGGCGTGGCACGCCTTCGACGTGTTCCGGGGATTCACCGTCTCGACGGGAATCCCTTTCTCGGCGGCTTTGTAGCGAATCTGTGCGTAGAGCTTGGCAAAGCCCACCCATGCAACTGCCGATTCATGTACTCGCCGTAGTCCATGTTCTCGCGAATGTACGTCAAGTCTTCCAGCACCAGCACTGGGTTCTCGACGGACTCGGCGCAGTCCACAACCTCGCGGGTTACACGGTGGAACAGGTCGTCAATCTGGTCCCACAGTGCGTCACGTAGGACTCTGCGATTCGTTCACTGCCGCGCTGCTGAAGGCGTCTCTTGGCGATGAAGTAGGTTTTGCGGAGCCGACGAACGGCCTTGCCGTCGTCGGCCCACAGTCGGGGGCGAGCAGGAGAACCGTACTCGTCGCGGTGACACATCGTGACGAGACTCGCTTCTCCAATGTCCACGCTGATCGGCGTCCGCTCGTCGGCGGACGCCTCAGATTGGTCCTCCACATCGCGGGTAACGGTGATGTGGAGATACCACGTTCCGTCCCGCTCGAACAGCTGACTTTCACCCATCTCGGCGTCGTCTGCGTACAACGCTTCGAGCCAATCCCACTGTTCGGGATTGGCGCGTACCGGAATCCAGAGGTGGTAATCCTCGTGGTGTGGGACTTTGACGTACCACTCGATAGCGTTCTGTGGCTGATGGTCAAGTTGCAGTCCCTCGTTGGTGAACCGCACCGGGTGGTCGTCGTGAAGTTCGTCGGCGTCGTAGCTGTTGTGCAGTTGTGGGACGTACTTCTTGAGGGCGTTTTTGGCGTAGCCGCTCAGGTCGTACTCAACAACCACGTCGTTGGCCGCTGACTGTGTGTCACAGCCAGCGGTAAAGGCGGCCTGAAGCGCCTGCTGGTAAGCGTCTCGTATCTCTCGAAGCTTCTGACGCTTGTGGACGTTCGGGTCCACAAGCTTCAATTCGAGCGTTTTTGTGAGTTCGGTCACGCTTCGGCCTCCTTGTGTCGGTTGATGTAGTCCTCGACAGTTTCGCTGGAGACGTGTCCGGCTGTTCCGGTGTAGTAGCCGCGTTCCCACCGGATTTTCTCGCTATCGTGGTCGGCGTGGCGGTGGTTGTACTTCCGTGATGAAATGCACTTGAACCAGTTGGCGAGTAGTGACGGACTGTGTTTGGGCGGGCTACTGACGAACAGGTGAACGTGGTCGGGCTGAACAGTCAGGTTTTGAATGTCCAATCCCTTCTCGTCGGCAATTTCGTGGGGAATGGATTCCACACGGTCAGCAACCTCCCCCGTCAGTACCGTGTTGCGGTACTGAGCGGAACCCTGTTCCGCGATGTCCGCAGAGCCGTCGGTTCTGCGAGACTTCGGGAGCCACACTATGTGGTAGTTGAGGTTGCAGATTGCGTGCCGTGTGGTCTTCATTTGTGCCACACACTATGGTCATCTCATGAAAAATATCTTTCAAAAACGGTAGAAAATCCAGCAGTGCAATAGAACGGTGGACTGTCACACTATGCTGTCCGCTCAACTCCCGCCTGTTCGCTCCTCGGTTCCGACGGAGCGTCGGAACACTCGTCACTCACGGGAAGACGGGGGTATGCGCTCGATAACTCTATCAACGGCTTCACGAATCGATCGGCCTTTATATCGTCCGGTGGACGACGTGACCGCGTCGGTCCGGCGAACCGTCCGAAAGACCGGACGGTCAGGGTCAGTGATAGACCACCGGAATGGAGTCGGGTGGAACCGCGACGATCTCCGGAACGTATACGCCCGGCGGTCGAGTCGCGAGAAAGACGACGATCTCGGTGATATCGTCCGTGTCGAGGCGATCGACTTGAGCGATATCGTCGGTCATTTCGGTCGCTACCTGCCCGGGACAGACGGAACTCACCCGAATGGACGTCTCCTTCAGTTCCTTTGCCAACGTGTTCGTCATACCCTGGATACCGTGTTTCGACGCGCCGTACGCGCTCGTGCCGGCGAATCCAACCTTTCCCGTGAGCGAGCCCATATTGACGATCGTCCCCTCCTCGCGCTCCAGCATTCCGCCGGCGAGTGCCTCCCGACTACACCGAAACGCGCCACTGAGGTTTACGTCGAGTACCGTCTCCCACTCGTCGTCGGTGAGTTCCCAGAGCGATCCCTCGGTGGACGCCCCCGCGTTGTTCACGAGGAGGTCTACCTGCTCGAACGCTCCTCGAGTGCGGTCGAACAGTGCCGTCACGTCGCCAGTCGAGGTCACGTCGGTCGGGACCGCAATCGCCTCGCTCCCGCGGTCGCGGATCGTTTCGGCCACCCGCGTAATCTCGTCCTCGCTCCGAGCGGCAAGAGCGACGTTCATCCCCTCATCGGCGAGTCCGAGGGCGATGTTCCGGCCGATTCCGCGACCGGCGCCCGTGACGACCGCCGTCTTTCCGTCGAGATCCATGCTGGTCATCGGTCATCGATAACGACCCCATCGGCTGTCGCCTCGAACTCGGGCTCGATACTGAGTTCGTCCATCGAGATGTTCAGGATTGAGCGGACCTCGCCGGCGAACGCCTCCCGATCGACCGAATCCGGATCGCCCGCGACCGTCAGCGCAACGTGATCCGTCGTCCCCTTCGGACGAGTCAGTCGAATCTCGAGATTCTCGTGGTCGAGCTCGTCGACGCCCGCCACGTACATCGTTAGTTCGTCGGGATACAGTTTTACCCCTTTCACCTTCTTCATGCTGTCGACACGACCGAACACACCCTGGGGGAGGACGTAGTCGCCGTACTCCGACTCGCGTTTCTCGAGGATCGTGAGGTCACCGGTCCGGTATCTGAGGACGGGAGTCGAATCGGGGGAGAGCGTCGTGAGCACGAGCTCACCCTTCTCGCCGCGCTCGAGCAGCTCCCCCGTTTCCGGGTCGACGACTTCGGGGAACACGCGATCGGTAAACACGTGCATGCCAGCCTCCTCCCGCGACTCGAAGCCGACAAACCCGACCTCGCTCAGCCCGTAGTTATCGACGACGGTCACGTCTCCGCCGTAGGCCTCGCGTACCTCCTCGCGATAGCCCTCGATCGCGGTAAACGGCTCACCGCCGCCGATGACGATATCGACCCCGTCGAGGGTTTCGTCCGCAGTAGTGGCGAGCTCCTGTGCAAAACTCGGGAATCCGCTCACGACCGTTACGTCGTAGTCGCGAATGATCTGGACCTGTTCTTCCGCGTTCCCCGGTCCCATCGGAATGTGAGTTGCGCCGATCGTCTCGGCGGCACCGGCGATCGACCAGCCGAACGGGTACGGCATCATCCCGGCAGTGTTCAGCACCACGTCGTCCTCGGTGACGCCGACCAAGCGGTACGCCTCCGCGAGGCGCTCCTCGTCTCGCCGAATGTCGTCCTCGGTGGCGGGAACCGGCATTCGATGGTCCATGTATGGACTGGGCGTGAGATTACACCGGACCACGTCGTCCGGATCCACCAGGCTCCCGAAGGGGGGGTTCGACTTGACATCGTCGGCCTGGTCGCCGGCGTCCATCGTCGGCAGTTCGCGGAACTGGTCGATCGAGTCGATATCGCTCGGTTCGAGCTCTGCCTTCTCGAAGGCTGTACGATAGAGATCGTACTCGTAGAGCCGTTCGGCCGCCTCTCGGAGCTTTGTGACTACCTCGTCGGTCTCATCGAGCGTCGCACGTGTCATAGCAAGCAAGCAATTGACACACCTGTAGAAAAGCTTTGCCCAGCCACAGGGGTCGTGTTTAGTTTGTAGCATTGTGCCAGACGGCGAAGGCTTGGAGCCACGATTCTGCTGTCGACGGTTGTGCGTGGCTGAAACAGTTTGAGAATGAAGAGGTACGGCGCTTTATCTCACAAAAGACACGTTCAACACTGTTCCGACCTCCATGTTTTTCGTATCGAAATCGGAGCCCAGATCAGCGGAGTGCAGTCTGAAGATGTTTTGTTCCATCAACGAGAAACATAGCATCGTCGAGGTCATGTTTCTCAGTGAGTTCCTGCAGGAACTGTTCTGTCAGAGCGGTCGTAGTCGTCGAATACAGCCGTGTATGGAGTATCTTGTTAGTTTCTGGATCGACAGCAGTGTACAGCCAATAGCGGTGTTCGTCAAGTTGAATCACCGTTTCGTCAAGCGCGATGTGATTCGGATCCTCGTCAACTGCCGGCTGTAGATCGCATTTGTTAACCCAATCGTGGACTGCCTTTCGACTGCGCTCGACACCGAACTTTTCTAATTTTCGAACAGTGTTCGAAAGCGAGAGACCAGCAAGGTGGAGTCGAATACCAAGTTCCATCAGCTGACGCGGTGTCCGCTCTCGCTCCACAAAACTCAAATCAATCCAGTCGCTACACCAGCTGAGGCGGTCGATTTTGGCATGGATACCATAAAATCGCACCGCCTCACTTTTCACGCTTAACGAAACAGCGCCGCCACAGAAGGTAGATAGTCCGGAGCAGAACGGGCGAGGTTGTACCGGAACTGACGTACAGCGGCCCTACGAGAGGACCGGTCGAGCGATCGCGGTCTGCCCAACAATCACTTCACGGCAACGATTTCGTCGATTGTGATGGCGTGTATCGTCGCATCGAATGCTGCAGTGACGGCAGCCCGCTTCACTGCCAACGAATCGATCACGCCAGCGTCGACGACAGAGTCCACGCGAGCGGGGCCATCCGACGGGTCCACCACTCCGGCTGCCTCCTCAGGAACGCGAGCCCGAACTGTCGTCACCGCGTCCAGATCGTCTAGCCCGACGTTTGTTGCTAACGTCCGAACTACCGTCTCAAAAGTGTCGGCGATGGTTTCCAGAATTATCGCTTCCCGCCCTGCGGTCTCCGCGCCAGCCCAGCGAAGCGAGCGTGCGATGTGCATTTCACTACATCCGCCACCGGGAACGGTGGCGGGTTCCCGGACCGCAGCGGCGGTCGCTCCGATCGCAGCTTCGAGCCCTCGCTCGATCTCCTCGGCGCTCGTCCACGTTCCTCCGCGAGTGAGAACGGTAGTGGCCGCTGTGGATTCACACTCCCCGATGAGTGTGTACGACAGCGGACCGAACGTCAACTCCTCTACCTGACCCGCGTATCCGATATCAGTGGGACTAATATCTTGTACATCGCCGACGACGCTCGCGCCCGTCGCTGCGGCTACGCTCTCGAGTATGTTCTCCGGTTTAGCCCGGCGAACGGTGAGGATTCCCTCGCGGAGGAGGGCTGTGGAAACGCGCTCATCGATGCCCTTTCGAGTGACGAGCACATCGACGCCGGCTTCGCGTAGCGGCCGGACGAATCGGTCGTGAACCGCATCTTCAGCACGGTGGAACGCGTTCAGTTGCTCGGGTGAAGAAGGAGCCGCCCGTCGCTGTGTCTCCGCTTCTCCTCTGGTCGTTTCGATGTAGAACTTCTGGTCGACGGTCGCCACGCGAGCGTCCCGGATCGATGTCCGATCCCGGTTGAGGAGCTCTTTCTGGACGAGGATCCCGTCAAACCGTTGAGTCTGTGCCCGCGAGGAACCGGTCCGTGCGATCACGTGCGCGCGGTCAGTATCAAGCAGTAGGCCACCCGCCTCCGTGGGCCGAGCGTCTCGCGCTAGGGCTGTCAACACCTCGGTTATGAGCGGGCCAAACGCTGCCCCGTCGATGAGCTTCGTTCGCGCCTGCGATTGGGCGAGCGCGCGCATATGCGAGTCGGTCGGATCCGGTTCGATTGGGAAGGCAGCGTCCTCGAGCGTTTGTACGGCGATCGCTCGTGCCTGCTCTAGCCCGTTTCGAACGATCTGTGGATGGATTCCCGTCTCGATCGTCGTCTCGAGGCAGTCGGTCAGTAGCCGAGCGGTGAGCAAGACACTCGTGACGACCCCATCATCGTAGTGGGACGATTGAGTGTTGCCGACACCGTAGAGGAGTCGACCGACGGGGTGATCGACCTCGATGGTCCGAAGGACGCGGCTGCAGTCACGAGTGACGATCGACTCACCCTCCTCTGGGATGACGAGTTTGTACATCCCTTGCGGTCCGAGCATGGTCTCGGTCAGGTCGACGAACGACCTGGCCGCCGTTCGAAAGTTATCGTGTACCGCCGCTTCCGAGAGGAGACTCTTGGTCGTCGGTGACCGCTCTATAGGCATAGTGTCAGGGGGCGATCAACGGTATTAATGCTTGGGATCGCCTCGACCGTGGCGGCTGATAATACGGTGGTGCTGCTGACGAAGGAGACAGGAATCGAGTAGGAGACGCTCAGCGTTAGGCCCATCTCTCGATGAGAACGCTGTCCGCTCAGCAAACCACCGAAGTGGTGATAGTCCGAGAAAAATGGCGGTGGAGAACCGATCTGAAGCGGTTCCCGATCGGGAATCTGTCTGCAATCGTGTATTACAGCCGTGCTACACCTGATAGAGTCTAAACTTCTAAACCTCGAAAATTTCTTATAGCGCTATATGATTTATTGATTGGCTAAACACAGATTACATGGGCTGAAGGGCGGCAAATCAAGAAATACGTGGGTACTATCGAATACGCTTGATTAGGTGAATAATCAAGTGTAGTTTTATGATGGTCGCCTCCCTCTATCAATCACGACCGATGGAATCTAGCCAGATCCGGGCTCCCGAGGGTGATCACGCGTGACCATTGAATCAACGGCTGTTGGGGCGCCGCTCGAGGAGTTCCTTCGATCGAAGTCCAAGGGCGGCGAGGGAAGCGGGAACTACCGACGGAACCTCGAGCGCTGCGTCGAGGACTTCCTTGCATGGCTCGAGGCGGATTCGCAGTCCGGAACGACGTTCGACGAGATCGACGTACGAACGTTCCGCCGGTACGCGCGCGAACTCACAACCCGAGACCTCACGCCCGGAACGATTCGAACCTACTACGCTCAGGTGAGCGCCTACATTGGATGGTGCGTTCGAGAAGGACTTCTCGAGGTGAATTACGCGCAGCGAAACGTCGCGAAGGAGCCACTGCCAGAGAACAACGGACGACGATCGGGGGATCAACAGGCCTGGACCGACAAACACCGGCTACAGATCACTCGTTACGTCGACGAACAAGCTCACGACGCAGCAGATAAGAAGGGATTTGGCGCGATCAAAGAGTTCCGCGATCGAGCTCTTGTCTATGTCCTCTGCTACTCGGGGGTGCGGGGCGGAGAAATCTTTGCGGACCCAAAGGATGATCGGCGAAACGGGCTTCGCTGGAGCGATGTTTCCCTCGAGGATCAGAAGATGACCGTCCTTGCGAAGAAGCAGGATTGGTCCGATCGATCGTTGACGAAACAGGCTGTAAATCCTATGCTACGATACAGACATATACTCGATCCGGCTAGTGACGACTGGCCAGTGTTTCCAACGTTTCACCTTCCCTCGCTCTACGAGACGCTTCGAACTGGGTTACGAGATGTTTACGGCTGGTCGACCGACGATATCGAAACGTTCGTCGACGAACTCACCGGGCAGACCGAAGTGTTCGAAGCCCTGCGCGAATATGACCTCTCACCGACCTCGATCAATACAGACGGTGCTCGGAGGATCATGCGCCGACTCTGCGAGGGAGCCGATCTCGACCTCGAGGGGAAGCACGGCTATCTCGCTCCTCACGGAGGACGCCGTGGCGCTGGAGAGGTGATGGTTCGTCAGCGCGGATTCACCGCTGCTGCTCGTCTCTTAGATAACAGTGAGGAAGTTGTTCGCAAGTCATATTCACACATCGAAGCGAAAGAGATGGCCGAAGATGCGGGAAACGCCTTCTCCGAACACGACCAGTGAGTTTCAGTCCCTCACAAGGTCAGTTAGTCACTGAGCTCAGGAGCGTAGGATCCTTGATCAGGACTAGAGTAGCTGATCTCGTTGAACTCGTCGAACACAGCGTACGTGTTATCAGAGCCTTCGATTAGGAGGTTTGTCTCGTATTCGCTTTCGTCGAGTGGTACGGTCTTAGCGGTGGCCTCGACTAGCAGTTGATGGTATCCCTCGTCAGGATCGAGGCCGAGATTGTCCTCGTCAACGTGAGACAGGTGGTAGAGGTTCATCACGGTGTACTCTTCCATTGCTACGGACTGCCCCTCTCGAGTAGGATTCCGGTTTTTACGCCAGAGACTTGCGACGAATGTATCTCGCTGCTCGGTTAGGATCTCCCAATCTGTGGTATCCCGTTCTTGCAGTGATTGATTCTGTTCGCGTAGTGATTGGAAGACGCACAGATCACAGGTCGTCTCACCATGATCGGTCACTATGGGCTCACCGAGCAGCGTTTTCCTTGCCTTCTCGATTTCACTGCTCATGCTTCGATCGACCCTCCTTTTGGGACTGCGTAGTTGGTAATCTCTGCTTCTCGTCATTCGCCGCCTTTAAGAGATCGACGGCGGATCGTTCTTTCGTGGACATAATGCGTAAACCCTTGACGTCCACACCATGAGGCTGTGATCACCGTGTTTGAGCCGGTGATCGAACGCCTCTCGGAACTTTTTGCGGAGTTGTCATCCGCTCAGCCGCGGTGTCGACCAAGGGCAGTTTGGATCGGTCAGGGCTAACGTATAGTTCTTCCCCACACCCCCACGTTAGAAAGATTATATTCTGTATTATATGAAAATCATTTGTGGGTACAGTGCGTGAGGTCAGCCGGATTGTACTGGGCCCTATTGTAACCGTCAGAGCTACTTGCTCGAAAACCGTCATAATATTGCAGTGTATAACCTCGAGCGGTGCTGTATCTCCTTCCTGTTCGCGGTTTCAGCACTCGCCCGGGAAGGCACTCTTCGACTCAGTTCCGCTAAATCAACCCACCCCCCACCATGGGAATAGTTATTTGTAAACTCCCTATCTCGAGGACAAATATGAAGAAAAACGCTGACCCATCAAATAATGTCCAAGCACCATGCAAGAGACACAGTCCTCATTCACCTCCCAGTAGTATCTACTCAGTTCCTCCGTCAATAGGACTTGGTGCACTCGTCCTTCAAGGGCGTCTGAATGGATGTCTTACTCCTACCTTCGCCCATATCGATACTCTCATTGCTTTCCTCGTGGCGGGACCTCTCCTCACCGTGATCGGTTTCTTTGGTCTTGCTGAACTGATTTCTAGATTTGTCCCACACTCTCGGTATGAATACTACTTAACTAATGCTGTGAGTATCTGTTTTCGGGTTAGTTCCGTCCTGATCCTAATTGGACTATTCTTTGTCTTTTTCGTGATATTCCTTGCCCCAGATTGGATTCAAGCTTGCTCTAGGTATGGTGACGACACGGTTTCACTCATTTCCGCTCTGTGAACTGAGGAACTATTAAAAACTATGAATCCAACCATGACAGACCCGTTAGGTCGAATCGCCGATCACGCTTTGCCCGACTGGATCAAACACGTCCGTCATTCCCAACTTGGGTCGCGTCCGTATGATGCGGTCGCACTTTCAGAAGAACAAGCAGATCAATTACAAGAGGCAGGTGAGTCATACCAAGGCTACCTCAACCGAATCCGTCCACACAAAAACGAGGACGGCCTCGAGTACGCCAGCGAACTCATCTCCACCCTCCACAACGAAAACGCGTCTCACTCGCGGCTCGCCCAGAAATTCAACCTCGCAGAGGAACCGAAAAAGTTCACCTTCGAACTGGTACTCAACGACGAAACCGTCGAGTTTCACTGGGGACTGCCCGACACGATCGAACAGCGAGAGTTCCGCCAGCAGGTCTACGGACTGTACCCCAACTCCGAAATCAAGCCCGTCAAGAACAAGTTCCCCGAAATCGATCCGGGGATGTACGTCTCTGGGGGTAAACTTGAGCTATACAGCGAAAAATACCGTCCGATCAAAGGCACCAAGGGAGCTGATCAATTCGAAAACGACCCCTACCAGAGCATCCTGAGTGAACTCGTCGGTTACAGCGACGAGATTGCGATCGTCCAGTTTGTATTCACTCCCGCAAGCGACAAGTGGACAGAAGGCCACAAGTACCACGAGTTTAGCGCTGACCAGATCAACGATAGTCTCACGTACGGCCGAGTCAGAGGGAGTTACTGGAACCCCCGATTAGACGATCCCTCTTCAAAGGACCTCCGAGCAGCAGACGCTGTCCTCAATCAAGAAGGCAAGCAAGCCTTCTACGTCAACATCCGCTACCTCGTCTTCGCTTCAGCTTCGAAAATCGCCAAACACCACGCTCACGGTATTGGGTCGGTCTTCTCGTCACTCTACCACAACGACGAAATCGATCAGACGTTCACGCCACTGGCCTACCACGGCGATGGTCTCCTTGAGGAAGCTCGCCGAACAGCAGCCCGGGAGTTCCATTACGACCAGACCGCGCTTACAGTGGAAGAACTCGCGTCTGTCGCTCACCTCCCCGGCGAAAGCGTCGAATCAACAAACGTTGACTGGACTCGGAAAGGCGTCGGGAATCGCCCACCCGCCCAAGCCAAACGAACGGTCAAGCCGCCGGACATGGAGTACCAACGAGACACCTCTGATGTCAGCGGTGACGCCCTCGCGATGAGTTCCCTGTCGAACGACTCGATGGAGGAATCAGACACTGTCGGCAGTGAAACCACTGATAGCGATTCACTCCTCTGGAAAGGTGCCGAAGTCCTCGCACGCTTCCTCTTCGATGACAAAACTGACTCTGCAGATACCAACGCCCAAGGGGAAGATACTGTCGTCAAAATCGATAGCCCCGAACGACAGGAGGCATTCAACAACGTCTATCGCCGGTTCATCAACGGTGAACTCACCCGCCAACAGATCAAGGCCCAGTACAACGAGAACGTCGCAGATAACCTCCTCCGGAAATTCCGTGAACGACGTGCCGAGGAGATGGGCATCGACCTCGAGGAACTTGAGGATGGATCGATCTTCGACCAGCCGGGCGCTCGGAAAACACCCGACGAAGAACCAGAGCAGGACGACAAACCGGCCACGCAAGAAGATGACCAAGACGACGATACTGCAAGCGAACACACACGCGAGACATCTGCCCCCGAGAGCGTTGAAACGACGTCGGGGCTGCCAGACACGGTTGACGACACACTCCCCGAAAAGCAGGAGTCTGGACTCCCGGCGACTGATCGCCGTGGCTTAGAGAACCCAGCCCACCCAGCCCACTACGTCTACGATCAGGCTGACAGTGACGTCCAGTTCCGGCGTGAGCCGGGCCTTCAGCAGTACTTCCCGTTCGAACTCAAAGCGTTCGCGAGTGGCAAAGAGTATGCTGAAGAGGGAGCCGTCTACTCCGGCTTCGACGTTCGCGACCGACTCGTCCACTCCCACGAACACAACCCGGACGAACCCATCTGGCTTGGCTACGATTCCAACCCAATGGACGGGATTCGAGAAATCGGTCTCGAGCCGTTCTCGTGGTTCCGCCATGCGACTGTCTTCGGATCGACCGGGAAAGGGAAATCCACGACGCTGAACAACATCATGAACCAGATCGCCCGGAAGGATCATGGCTTCGTGTTCATAGACCCCAAGGGCGATACCGTCGACGACCTGATCACGCAACTTCCCGAAGATCGGATGGACGACATCCTCTGGGTCGAACCCGGCAGCGAAACCTTCGAGCAAGTCGCGGGCATCAACTTCCTCGAGCCCGGCAACTGCGAGACGGAGAAAGAGTTCAACCGGGAAGTCGAGTCGATTATTGACGATCTCCGGGCCGTCCTCCGTGGCGGTGAGTACTGGGGACCGAAGATGGAGGGGATCACGTGTAACATCGCTCGTGCGATGATCCGCTCCCGGCGCAAGTTCACCCTCGTGGATATGTACTACGTGCTGGCCGACAGCGAGAGCCGAGCGAAGTTCTCGAACGTCGTCAGCCAAGAAGGGATGACGTTCATTCACGAGTACACCACGAAAATCGCAGAGATGGACGACGAAGAAATCGACCCGGTGCTGCGCCGGATTCAGGACTGGGTCGAGGACCCCATCTCTCGGGGTATCGTCGCCCACCGAAAGGGGACGATCAACATCTCCGACGCCGTCGAAGAAGGAAAGATCATCCTCGTCCGGAATACGATCCGCTCCGACGAGATTCGGAAGGTTGTCTCGACGGGGATCATGCGCCGGGTCTGGTCGACCATCCGCAAGCGAGAGAAGATGCCCGAGGCAGAGCGGGAACCGTTCTTCGCGATCATGGACGAGTTCGACGACATCGCCTCGGAGAACATGGCGCTCGACAAGATGCTCTCGAAGGCCCGGTCCGGGAAGATGGGCGTCATCACCTGCTTGCAGAATCCATCACAGGTGCGGGACTTCGCACCACAGACGCTCAAGCAGATGTTCGGTAACTCGGACACACTGATCAGCTTCGGTGTCACCGAGGTCGATGACGCGAAGATCATCGCCGAGCGTTTCGATGACGAGAATATCGACTCGAGTACGTTCATGTCACTGCCAGCGTTCACGGCACTGACGTCGATCTCCGTGATGGACGAGGACGGCCCGATGCGGTCGGACCCACTGGCACCCAACACGTTCGCTGACTACCCGCCGCGGCGGACGAAAGCCGACGCCGAAGCGATCATCGGCGAGAACCTCGCTGAGTATGGTGTCGATCCACTCGAGCAGGACCTCGACGAATCCGAACACGCCCTGATGCACCTCGGCGGTGAAGCTGACCTCACCAAAAGCTTCCTCGAGGCGTTGTGGGCCGAGCAGATCCGACAGAATGCCCTCGATACACTCGAGGCCGACTACGAGACGCTGGACCCGTCCCCGCCACTCAACATCGATGCCCCAAGCGCCGATACCGATGGAGAAGCGGTCGCTGACGGCGGCACACTCACCGTCACTGTCGAAGACATCTTGGACGGCTTCAAACGCCGGACGAGTACCGCATTTGAGGAACTCCCCGATGGAGTGATGCTTGACGAGGAGTACGTCGAACTCGTCGAGGATGAGGATGAACCAGACGACGACTCGATCCGTGGCAGTGGCGGCACCCCACCCGGTGAAATCCGAATTGCGGAAACGGACACTGAACTCACGATCACGGACAAAGGCATCCGTGCCGTCCTCGAGCAAGCTGATGAGGACTGGCGACCTGAGACGGAGAAACACAATGAGGTCCTTCGGCGTGCGTTCGTCGTGTTCTCTGCAATCGGCATGGAAGTCACCATCGTACACCAAGAGAACAAAGAGAGTTTGCCAGACGCTGTTGCGTTCCCACCGATTGACACCACCGTTGAAACAAAACGGGCAGCGAAACTGCTTGAACAATTCGAGCGGGACTTCCCGATCGCTTCGGAACTCTCTGATGGCGGCGCAATCGCCATCGAAGCAGAGACTGCAACCTACAAGAAACCAGCACGAACCCTCGAAAACCTTGCTCGAGCAATCCGAAACGAGCAGAAGACGATGTTCATCACGCCAGAGAAGGAAGCAGATGACCGAACTGCGCCTGCTGCTCGAGTCAACCACATCCTGACTGACCCAATGTTCCATCGAGGTCACCTCCGAATACGTCCAAACGAGGACGAAGAGGATGTCGATAGTCCTGAAAACCGTGACCCACTCCCTCTCTACTACAACAAGACAGAGTACCTGAACCTCGGGACTCCAACAGATGGCGAACGCAAACATGCAGTGATCGAACGAGGGAAACAGGCTGTTTGGGTGAAGACAGACGACAACGAGCTCAGGCTCTACAACGGAATGACTGGCTCCAAGCGGCGTGGGAAACTCCGCATGGACGAGCACTTCGGTTCAACCAATGCTTTCGAGTCATGGTGCCGATTTGACGACCATAACAACGAATGGATCGTCTATCCGGGTGGTGAAGCACAGCGATACAACACATTGGGTGATCTCAAAGAAGACTGGCAACTCGTCTACGAACCATTCGTCCCCGAACGCGAGTTCGAGGAGCAACCATCCGAAGACCAATGGGACATCGTCCAAACGCCGCTTCCAGACTTCCTCTCACCTGCCGGAAGTGATGAAGAGCCAGAAGTAGAGGGACCATCCGAAACAGACTACAACCACATCGGCGAGGTTCCAGAGGAGGCTGCACTCGACCAAAATCAATCAGCAGATGGAGATGAGGACGACAACGACCCTGAGATAGACGCACGCAGAGCCGGGTTCACGAGAGAGGCAGTCCCACTCCCCAACCGACTGCTTCCAGAAGAGCTCCCAAACAGCACCAACAACGCTATTGGACAGTCTGTCACCGGCGGCCAACAGTATACAACATTACCCGACGATGCCCTCGAGTCAATCATACCTGACGAGTATCAGGACGACTATCGCGGCTTGACCGCACTCGCAGTAGCGGGCAACGATGCCGACCCGGTCGGACTCGACGAAGGCAGCGATGAGACTACAGAAGAAAGTGAGGGACAAGCCCCGGACGATACTGACGATACTAGCGTCGACGCTGAAGTCTCAGACGACGGCTTCGAAGTTGAAGATGACGACGATGGCCCAATCGATGTCCTCGGGGATGGAGACGAGACCGACACCAGCGCCCAGAGCGGCGCCGAACGAATCGCAAAGATTGAGTTTGACCAATACGCTGCTATGGAAGACCTGAACAACTACTACATCGCAAACGACGCCGACGAGAGTACCGCCCCCGAAGATATTGAGATCGACGACGAGGCCGTTGCCGATCGCTTCGGAAGCAAGAAGCCGACGACCCGGAAGTTCTGGACACGGATCTGGGACTCAGCAAACGTCGACGAGACCAAACCGATCTACCGTAACCGACTCCCCGGCGCAGTCGAACTCGCCGGCACTCGGAGTACACAGGTAGCCGATGCAGTCCAACTCGGCCTCGCTTCGGGCGAACTCGTCCCAGCTGGCGAAGACGAAGACGCTGTGCGACTGCCCGGCCCTCGCGATGCCTACCGCGACTACCTCGAGGATGATGAACTCGCGGAGGCTCAAGAGTGGAGTAACTGGAAACGGGTTTGGGACCGCTGCAATCGTGACCACTCCGAGTCACTCCCAGTCCGGCGAGTCGTCATGATGGCAAGGCTGGTTTTCGATGTCGAAGAGCAACTGGCTCGAGCATCGATCGGCGCCGCAGTCGATACGGGTGTTCTCGGCGAATCTGGAACGGACCTCACACTCGGCGACCGGAGGGTCCCGGCCTTCTGGCGTGCCGTCCTCGATAACCTCAACGAACCTGCCCATACGGACAACCACCTCCCCGAGCTCGTAAGTTGGGTCCAACTCACCCACGATATCGATGAGTCGGTGGCCAAGGCCTGCATCGATGCTGGTGTCGATCATGGCGCAGTCTATACCCAAGATGAGGGTATGGAGACCTATCACATCAACACACCTCGAGACAACCGTGGCCCGGAAATCGCTGAGGAAGCGTTCGATCCAGACGCCTACCCTCCAAGTGGCGATTCCGATAGTGGTGCAGGCGACAATGGCGACGGAGACGATGACGACAACTCTGGACCGAGCCAAACCGACGGAGAAACTGAGTCACCCCCATTGTCCGAGCAAACCGAAGCAGACAGAGATGGACCTGCCACGGATTCGTCGCCGACTGACGCAACGTCCAACTCCAGTGGAGCGGACCACAACGAGAACCAACAGGAGGCAGACAGCACACCCGGAGAGCAGGCGACCGAGACCGATGCGACCAAGACCACGTCTCAAGACGAAAATCGCACAGCGACCGACTCAGCGACTCACAGCGAATCGACCGATCAAGACTCGAGTGCTGACGGGGAACAGTCTTCTGAGACACCCACTGAAAATGACGATGGCTCAGAAGACGAGAGCGCCTCACAGAGCGATTCCAGTGAAACGAGTAGTGTAGGTCAAACAGCAGACGGCGAGCCGCGTACCGAGCCCAACAGCACACTCGAAACGAAAGACACGGACGACCTTCGACTCAAACCCACACCGGACCTCGGTGCCGTCCAAGCCTGTCTCGAGGAAGCCGCTCAGTTCTTCCACGACCAACTGGACCAAGAGATCGACCACAACGTCGAGTGGAACGAAGACCGAGCGTTCGAGGAAGGCTACCGAATGCCCGAGACCCCACGCGAGTACTTCACCAGTCTCGAGGGAAGCGATCCAGCCTACCCAGTCGAGCAGGATCCCGATGCTGCCGATGCGATGCCCGCCCATCGCGACGACCAACCAACGGGAATACAGTCGGTCGCAGACGCCGAACAGAAAGTAGCCAGCCCCAGCGACTTCGCCGTCGACGGGCAACCCTACCAGTTCCTCGGCGCCGATCACCGTGGCTGGAGCGAGTCGATCGTCGAACAGAAGCAACTCGGCTGGGCACCCGCCTTCGGCAAGGAACTGTTCTTCCATCTCGAGGAGGAGGGCTTCTCCCATCACACAATGGTCGCGACGGGGCTGTTCACGAAACCGAATGACGCCTACGGAGAGAACAGCGACGGTGAGGGCTTCGTGGACTACAGCCGCGTCGATGATCCAGACGATCTATCGTGTCTGTTCCGTGGTCGCTACATCTTCCCCTACTACGACGAGGAAGGGAGAGTCGCGTTCTTCATCGGCCGCTGTCCCGATTTCGACACCGAGTATGGCACCCATCCCGAAGACTTCACCAATGGCAAGTACGCCAAGCTCGCGACGACGAAGAACTACACCATCGTCGAAGAGCCGATCTACGGCCGAGAGACGATCCGCGACGGCGAGCCACTCGTCATCACCGAGGGGATGGCCGACGCGATCACCGCTCATGCTCACGGTATTCCGTGCATCTCGCCAGTGACGAAGACGTTCAAGCTGAAACACCGCGACGTACTGGCCGACATCATCCGCGGGCGCCAGATCCCCGACGTCTACTTCCTGCAGGATAGCGACCCACCGAAGCGTGTCGTCCTCGCCGAAGAAGATCAGGATCACGACGAACGGGCCTGCCAACGAGCAATGAACGTCCGGAAGCTGTTCTGTACCGGCGAGTTTCCCGGCGGGCCAGAGTTCACGCCAAACACTGTCGTCAGTGCCGCCGAAAACGATATCCTCGACGATATGCTCGAGGATCAGGACCTCCGTGTCTCCCCACCAGCCGATCCAGAGGCAGACGCCGAGGAAGAGACACCGGTCACGGCTGATGAAGTTCCAGTCCACCTCCTGACGACAGAGATGGACCGACCACGTGGGACCGGCCCAATCAGCGAGGCGATCGAGATTCACCAACACGGGCCCGGTGTGGACAGCGCGGTCAACATGGGTCGCGTACTGGATACGCACACCCCATCCCCTGACGATACGTTCACCGGGACCGTCCAGATGGCCACAGACATCTATCGCGAAGAAGTCGTCAACGGCGATTCCGATCCTACGAACGACTACAACGACCTGATGTCGGAACTCGCAGACCGACTTCTCTCGATCAACTTCGAGACCGAGGCAGACACCGAAGACGACTCGAAGAGTGAAGAAGACGGACAGGCCGCCCTCGCGGATGAACCAGACCCAGACCGTTTCGACTACGGTGGGACGAACGTCTGGCTGATCGAGCTCCCACAGTTCGGTGACGAAAAGCGCGACCTCGACGACTACCTACAGAACGGTTGGCTGGCGCTGGCGCCGCCTGCAGACTGGGCTCTCCGACTGACGATGGAAGATACCCCATCGGTCAAAGAACAGCGTGACGGACAAGCCACGGCCCCTGAGTGGATGCAGGCACTCGCCCAACGTGCCGATCCCGTCGCAGACTACCCGACCGGCATGGACACGGACTCACTGAACTACCCAGTGGCTCACGACCTCCTCAACACGGTCGGCTCGATTCCGCACGCAGCGGCTGGAGACGACTTCCCAGTGAAGTCGCCGCACGTCATCAACTCGGTTCCGGAAGCCGACAGCGACGAACTGCAGGCCACTCACAGACATCCTGTTGCCGACGCTGCCGAGCTACGGCAAGACAACAATGCACTCACCCCGACCCCAGAGTCGCCTCATGTCTACCCACCACTCTCGCTGTTCGGCGTCATCCCGACGATACACCCAACGCAGCATCCCGCAGCTTCGGGGACAGTCGGTGGCCTCGTCAACTCCGACAGCGCCTCGACGATCGATGTCGACCCACAGGAGATCGACGATCGTGCTGAGGAGCAGGACTACAAGAGACTCACTGGGAAGCACAATCCCATCTGGAGTCTCGAGCTTCGCGACCTCGGTCTGACCCCCGGCTCGCGAGGGAAGAATCCGTTCGGTCACTTCGGCGAATCGCAGAACTACTTCGTCGTGATCGACGACGATTTCGCCTACTGCCACAAGCGCGAGGCAGTATACAATTTCCAACACTTCGCCCTGTGCGACATGGGCCATCGCGACGGATCCACGTCGGCGAAAGGTCAGAATCTCGATGACTATGAATACTTCCTCCTGTGGAAGTACGCACGCCAAAATGGACTGGTCCCAGAGCACACACCGATCCCGCTCAAGGGGCTGGTCGGCTACGCGCTCAAGCACGACTTCTGTGACCCAGAAGACCTCGAGCAGTTCGGGGGTTCGGAGGGGGCAGACGACGGGGCAGATGACGACGATTCGGGATCGAATGAGAAGCCGCTCACACGTAATCTCAAGCTCCCCGATGACACCTACTTCCCAGTTCTCAAAGATATCGAAGAAGAGACTGGATACACTCCTGCACGCCTCGGTGACAGCGGATCCAGAGAGGGACAGACCGACCACGGTGATGGCCCCAAAGATGCCCCCGATGTGGACCCTGATGAAGTCGCCCGTGAGGAGGCACTCGAGAAGTTCAGTGGCTACTATCTCCTTGGGGACGACTGGCCGGACCCGATGGACCAATTCTTGAACGGGTTCGTCGAGTTCGATGACGAGATCACTGCGGACAAAGACGAGTCCAATTTCACCCCCGTCTCGGACGTCCGTGATGCCTACAATGCATGGGTACAGATCACCCTCGAAGACCTACGTCAAGATCCTGAGAAAAACGTCGACGAAGCCGACATCAAAACCTACGCCCCGGGCGGATTCTCGAGCCGGTTAAAGTCGGTTTCTAATGTGGATCTCCCGAAGAAGAAGATCACGATCGAGGGTCGTGGTCGCCCCCGATGCTACTTCGGTATCACCCTGACTGAGGAGGGCGAGCAGCTCGCCCAGCTCGAGGGTGAGTTCACGGACGATTAGTAGTTCACCACTGCCTTTCGACCTCGATTTTCGTCGTTCACCTCAACCGTTTCCCGCTTACTTCTCAGATTTCGTATGTGGATCTCACTTCCTATTCACTACTGTAAGACCACCACAAAATCTCTTCTAACTCAACGTTCAGGACTCCCAATTACCCCTCCACCAACCGCCTCTCAACGCCTCTCAATCGAACTATAATCCACAGACACAACCAGAAAATTATCTCTGGTATTGGCGGTCTGTGGCGAGTATAGAGATAGCCTGCTCCAGCGCCGTCTCTGAGTTAGCTGACCACCCTCGGATATCCAAATCAAAACCGCAAGAGGGAGACGGGTGTCCGGGGGTTAGATGTAGGGAAAACCACTCCAATATAATCCGTAGAATTAGGTGCGGATCGCGATTAGACGCTGGCCTCGATTATTACAGCCCCACAAACATGGAATATGCGATTTCCGAGAAATATGAAAATAACCATACGGCGTCGGGTGTCCGGGGGGTCGCCAATCCAAAATATTACCCCCCGGACACCAGTCTATAATCGCAAGACGGAGACGGGTGTCCGCGGGTTCACTTCGGACTTTATTCCGCTTCTAATACTCACATTTCAGATACGAAATTCCATATCGTGAAAATAACCATACGGCGTCGGGTTAGGGGTGATTTCATCACTCCTCTGTGACCCCCCTCGGACATCCCCACAAAATCGCAAGAGGGCGTCGGGTGTCCGAGGGGGTGTTACCCCATCAACATTTTTGACTTAGAAATACGCACACTAAACGCCTGTAACGCAGGAATATGAGCTCTCGAGTAGTTATTACAGACCTGAGTTTATTTCACACTTTGAGAGCCCCCCTGATTTTGCCAGCGGCGTCTGGAAAATACCGGTCTATCCCCCCGTTGGGTGGGGGTGTTCAGGCCACTGGGCCAAGAGTCAGAAGAGCTAGATAGACTTGGGCTGAAGAAGACAGCAACACACCCCCTTTCCCCCTGAAGGGGGATGGACTGAATTGGAGAGAAAAGAAGGTGAGTGAGAGAGGGGAAGTGAGGAGTGACCAGACGATCTCCCACCGGCCGGATGGCCTCTCTCCGAACACCAGTAACCAGCAGTCGACGGCCACCACAGCTGGCCGTCTCTCAGTGAACACAGGTCTGTCGAATATCTAGGCGAATCTGATATAGAACAATAACCCAACTTCCTCCGGTCAGTGGGACCGACGAGTGGAGACAAGTCTTGACCAAGATGTCCTGTTGGACTTCCCGTTCCAGATGTCTCCTGATGACCGACGGCCACCTCCGTTTCACTCATCTCGACGAGGCCTGTTGACCCTCGACCCTTCGGTGGAGATGAAGACCATGCTGGTCGCGACGATCGTTGTTCAACTGGACTCGATTCACCGGCGACGAGATGCCTCTCCCTCTGTGTCAGGTTGACCTAGATATTGGTGGTTGTTGACCATCTGGATTCCACTCGGATTCGTCCCTCAGTGATGGCCACGAACTGGCCGCGATAAGACCGTGGGTGACTACTACTGAATCACCTCCGACGTCGGTGACCGACTGGCTGTGATCGACACCACGATTCACCCCCAGATGCGGCAGTGAATTAGCCGCTATTCGACCGTTGATTCCGACTGGATTCAGACCCCAATAATTGGCTCCGAACCAACCTCGTTGAGAGACCGCTATCGCCGGACTCGATTCACCACTGATCGTGGCTGTGAACAAACCCCGATTCAAACTTCTTCGAGCCGTCGATCTCACGGTCGTATCAGCTTCTCGAGGTACCACCACGACCGGCTGTTGACCAGCTTATCGACGACCGACAAACGCGGCCGGAAACCACTTCCAGTCTGAGGGACAGAAGCTGCGGTCTGTGTTCTTGTGTGCGAACGAGACGCGACTCGCCAACGCGGGAATCCACGAAGTGGATATCCAGAACAGACAAAGACCAATCATTCAACCGAGGACGACACCCGTTCACAACCATTTTTGTAAAGGCTGATTTCGAATCGAGCACCGCCTTCGGATCGCTCCGTAATTGCAATCGCCCAGTCGTGTGCATCTACAACACTGGAGACGATGTTTAGTCCGAATCCAGTTCCATCCTCTGCCGTCGTATATCCAGCTTCGAAAATCTCGTCGTACTCCGAGTCTGGGATCCCCGGACCGTCGTCCTCGACATAGAATCCGTCGGCTGTCTCGCCAACGGTCACTGTTACGTTCTCGCCAGCGTGTTCGATTGCATTCCGGAACAGATTCTCGAATAACTGCTTAAGTTGATCCCGGTCAGCCACAACCATGCGATCCGTTTTGATAGCGAGTGTTGCGTCTTTTGTTACTACTGTACCCCAACACTCTTGAAGAATTTCGTCAAGTGACACCTCTTCGACCTCCATTGCATCATCTCCGACCCGAGCGAGTGTGAGCAAATCTTCAGTGAGGGTATTCATCCGGTTAAGAGCGAGTTCAATATCTGCTATGTGGGCGCTGTCGCACTCCTCTTGGAGTAGTCCAAGCCTCCCCTGTGCGAGTTGAATGGGGTTCCGAAGATCGTGACTGACAATGCTCGTGAATCGCTCCAACCGCTCGTTCTGCTCGACGAGTTTTTGTTTTTGTTTATTCTGTTCGGCAATGTCGCGGTCCATCGCCACGAATCGGTCTTTACCGTCCAGATCGAGGCGGATAAGATGAATTTCAACGGGAACAGTTGTTCCATCATTACGTTCGAGTTCACCTTCGAACCGTTGTGGGGTGTTCGTCGGTAAGTCTTTCCAGAACGACTGTGCACGGTCCGGGTCGGCAGCTGTGTCGAATTCCAAGACGTTTTTTCCGATAAGTTCGTCCGCCGTATAGCCGAGTTTGGTGGACATGCGCTGGTTGACATCACAGATGATGCCATTGGCGTCGTGGATAGCAATCATGTCTGGAGAGTGTTTGAAGAGTGCTTCGAGCCGTGCAGTCTGTGAGCGTAACTGCTCTTCGTGAGTCTTCTTTTTCGTCACGTCATTTTGAAAGCCGACGAAATACTCGATGTCGCCGTTGTCGTCAAAGAGTGGTGCAATGCGGACGTGATTCCAGAATTTGGTGCCGTCTGCACGGTAGTTCCGGAGTTCGACAGTAACAGGCTCCCTGTTCTCAACTGCAGTGCGAAGTTTGTCGACTGGTTCTTCGCGTGTTTGTTCGCCTTGGAGGAACCGGCAGTTCCGCCCGAGAACCTCGTCTTTCTCGTAGCCGGTGAGGTCAGTGAACTTATCGTTCACATAGATAATCGGGTTATCCTCGGCATGGGGGTTGGTGAGGATGATACCGACGGGTGCTTCGTTCATCGCTCGTTCTCTCACCGACAGCTGTGTTTCGGCAGACTCGTCAATGGTCGGATTCGAAAGCGTACAGATGAGTGAGCCGTCGTTCGTGTATGAGAGCGTGTGCTCGAGGTCAATCATGGTTCTATCTTTCCGGATGAACGATGTCTGACCGTGCCAGCGGCCGTCCCTAGCAGCAGGTAGCAACACATCATAAATCTCATCGATGTCCTCATCACGGTAGAGTGTCTCCCAATGGGTCCCGATGAGGTTGTCACGCTCGTAGCCGAGTAGTTCCGCGTACGCCGAGTTCAGATACTCAATGTGACCATCTTCGCCCAAGATGGCAATCCCGTCGTGAGCAGTTTCGATAGCTTCGAGGCCGCGATTAAGATAGCGTTTGGCCCAATAGTGTTCGACAGCGTTCTGGATGCGGTTAGCAAGTACCTGGTACTGTTCGGTGCCGCCGCCTTTTTGAAGGTACTCTGTGACGCCCGCAGTAATCGCTTCACTCGCTATTTCCTCAGATCCTTTCCCAGTAAAGAGGACAAATGGGAGCTCAGGATTTTCTTCTCGGACCTGTTGCAGGACCTCGAGGCCGTTCAATTCGGGCATATCGTAGTCGCTGACGATGCAATCAAACGTGATGTCACTGTCCCAAAGTCTGGTAAGCGCGTTCTGAGGATCTGTTTCAGTATGTACGGCAAAGTTCTCGCGTTCGCGCTCGAGAAACGTAGCGACAAGATCTGCAAAACTCTGATCGTCTTCGATATGGAGGATATCAATCGTTTTTGAACTAGGTAACATGGATGCATGGGCAGTAGAGGATAGATTCGATTTCATACTGAATTGATAGTAGTTAGGAGTCAGAGGCTCTTGAATAATATGGCCCTTTTTTCAGTTTACCCTGTACTGTTCGCTGATGTTCGCACACCCCCGTGTCCGCAACGTCCGTAATGTCCACAACTCTGTCTAAGTATTTTCTTTAAGTAACCCCCGCGTCCGCAACGTCCGGAGTAGTATTTGCTTAAATAACACACCCACCCCTTCGCGCCGCATAATTTTCCTACGAGAGGGGGGAGGGGGCAAGAGCCTGAAACCGAACAGAGATAGGGAGTTGAGCCGCGAATCGCTAAAGAAGCCATAGAGAGCAAGGGGAACCACGCTGCGGTCGGAGTACTCCTCTCTTGCTCTATGGGAATCGCCAGTGCGGTTCTGGTTTCTAACCAGTCCACTAAAATTTTTTCTTCCTAAATATTCTTGGTGGGACTGCTACATATCGATCATTCGATGTCTGTCTTTGGTCCCTCCCGATCGGTCCAAATGCAGACCTATCTAGCAATACCAACGCTCTCTCTCTGGGGGTATTCCCATAATCGACTTCGATCTATTTTCACCTCTATCCCACCCCCCACTCCTTCGGATGAGAATTATGCGGCGCGAAGGGGTGGGTGTGTTATTTAAAGAAACACCGTTCCGGACATTGCGGACGTGGGGGTGATTGATATTACCACATATGAAAACCGGATTCACTCCCACCTTCAGGGAGGGAGTTTCTCCTCAAAGAAAGATAGATATTCAACATAAACTGACTCCCCCACCCCGGATTGCCGCCCTATAGAATACAGAGGTAGGTGGGGCAGTTGAAAATGAGGTTTGACATGACTAAAATACCTTTCACAGAAATGTAAGGAGGAAGCCCATGACTTCAGTCGTGGGAGGAATCCAACAAGGCCCGAATCAATCCGCGAGCGATAGCAGTCCGACTCCCCACCACCAGTCGTAGTATTTATAAAGAGATAGTTCAATATGTGAAAAACGGATGGGAGACGTGATTCGCACCGTCAAAGTCAAACTCAACGTACCCACAGAGTGGTGCGACGACTTCCATCAGACGAAAGACCAGTTCCTCCACTGTGCGAACACAACCGCAGGGTGGGCGTGGAGACATCCACAGGACTACTGCGTGACCTCGAAACAGAAAGCCGAGAAAGCCCTCTACGAGCGACTTCGCGATGAGACTGAGTTAACCGCGAATCTCGTCCAGAAAGGGATTCGGCGTGCTATCGAGGCTACCAAAAGCGGTGTCGCTCGCCTCAAGAAAGGCGACAAGACGAGTCAACCACATTTCGATGCATGGAGCGTCGTCTACGACAAACGAAGCGCGACATTCCACCGCGACCACGTTTCCCTTTCCACAGTAAACGGGCGTGTCGAGTGCGACTACGTGATTCCCGACGATCCAGAGGGAACACCGGTTGACGAGTACTTGCTGAACGAGGATTACGAGTTCCGTATGTCCACGTTACAGTACGACCGTTCCACAGAGTCGTTCTATCTCCATGCACGGATGCGCCGAACCGAAAGTGACGAGCAGTCCACGACTGATTCTTCCGATGCCAAGCACAGAACAGTCCTTGGCGTTGACCTGAACGTGGACGGCTCGCTCGCCGTAACTTCCACAGGTGCGTTCATCGGGAACGCTGACGAGGTGAACCACCGACGCCGAGAATTTGAGAAGACTCGTGCGTCGATGCAACAGACGGGAACGCGGTCGGCGCACCTGTCGATTCAGTCACTGAAAGACCGCGAACACCGCTGGATGCAGGACAAACTACACCGAGCATCGAACCAGATTCTCGAAGAAGCCCGTGACCACGACTGTACGCATATCGCGTTCGAGAATCTGACCGATATTCGCAAGCGGATGGCTGGTGCCAAGCGATTCCACGCTTGGGCGTTTCGACGCCTCCACCAGTACGTCGAATACAAAGCCGAGATGTTCGGTATCATGGTTGAACAGGTGAGTCCTGCGTACACCAGTCAGCGGTGTTCATCTTGTGGGTTTACCCACGAGTCGAATCGGCGGTCGAAGCACCAGTTCGTGTGTCAGAAGTGCGAGTACGAACTGAACGCTGACTACAACGCGAGCAAGAACATCGCTCGCAAACTTCTCAAGAAACTCCACTCGGGGCAGAAGTCTTCGAGTGGAGGCGCACTCTGTCAGTGTGCGCTACCGTCAGGGACGCTGAACTTGAACGGCGATTTCCACGCCTCCGTCAGTTCGACGGCAGAAGGGGAGTCCACTGACAAGCCCACGACTTCAGTCGTGGGTCACTGACACGCGGATAACTGCTGTAAGACTGAGTTCCGGAAGAGAAGGCCTGAATCCCCGTTTCAAGTCTTCAAAGCCGAAGGCGTCTCGGCTTTTCAGTCTGCCGAAGATGGTATGCGGAATACTACAGCACCAATGTATAAAAAGCCACGTACCTCAACAATTATAACTGCTTCTTCTCTGTGCCGAAATCGGTAACACCAAAGCCTCTATCAGCGTTATTCGGCATATCTTCGGCTTCATCATCAAATATTTCCTCCGATTTAATGTTACCCGATCAATGTTTCTGTTCTCCCCCTCCCCCTCTCTCATTCTATACGGCGGCAATCCGGGGGGAGGGTGTCGCTTCGCTCAGATCAGATCCCTTCTTCTACAAACAAAACACGACCACCATTAGCCTCCAAAGCTTCGTTAGGAAACTCAACCTATAGTAACAGCTGAAACGATTTACACACCGATCGCAACGCCATCCTGCGATCAGGTGAGCATTGACTTCCAGTGGCTACTATAGCCTCGTAAGAAGAGTTGCTGGTGGTCTGAAGTACATGGATTGCAAGCAAACGGGATAAAGAGACGCTCGAGCCAGCGACACTTGCCCAGAACGCACCCAAGCTCGAAACAGTTGTCCAACTCCTGAATCAGCCAGCATTGGCCCGTGTGTTCGTCTACAGACGAGCAAGGCGAGTGCCTTGGAGCTTGACCCCGAGGCAATTCATTCTCATCCTCTCAACTGAGATATAACTATTAGAAAATTGTCTATTTGGAACTGTTCATATCGCTCACAGACCAGTAAAACTCTTTACTGTTGCATACAATTGTGCAACCATACAATGTATGAGATATGTGGGGAAAACGAATTCAAAACGCTTCTGGCGATTGAGTCAGGTGATTCAATCTCTGGTGTCGCTCGGAAAATCGACGAGAATCGAGAGACGATTCGTCGTGTTGTGAACCGGCTCGAAGACGCGGGATATCTCGTATATGACGATGGATTGGATGTTGTAGATCAAACTGTTCGAGATGCAGCGCTCTCATTTCTCGCAACGTCAGCCGATGTCTCGCCACCATCTATCTCTGAGGCCTATGTACTCCCGCAGTTCGCAGAGATGGAGTATGCCTACACGTCAATTGACGCAGTTTACGTCTGGACACGCGGTGGCTATCAAGTCGCACGTGATCCTGATGACTACCCACTATTCATTGCTGTTCGAAAGCAGGATCTCGAGATATGGACGGAGTTTTTCGAGCGCTTCGGGATTCTTGCCACTGAGGAACGACAGTCCGTAGACGAGCATGATGGTCGATTGCAGGTTGTCCTCGAACCCCGCGAACAGATCACAGCAGAAGTTGTCGATGGCCGGCCTGTAATTCCACTCGAGGAGACCATTGAGTTCGCCACTGAACACTATGCAACCTTTGAGTCTGCCCTTGAGATGCTCGATCGGATGTACGAAGATATTGATACGCAAGCAGAATATCGCATGGGGGCTGCCTAACCATGAGTCAGGAAGCCCGAAGTGAAGCACTCATCGAAGTACTGGAAGAACTAGAGGACTCGGATATTGGATTTGTTCTCGTGGGTGGCTACGCAATCAGCCAATTTGAAACGCGCTTTTCGACCGATCTGGATCTCGTTATCGCACCTCATGACTACGATGGGGTCGTGAACTTTCTAACGGAGCGTGACTTTGAACGAACTGCAGATCTGGAGGTGCCGCCAGCGGAGACCATCTATAACCGGGAAATTGAATTGTTCAAACGTACAACGGGGCTTCCCCATCCTGTTGGTGTGGATGTTCTGGTTAACGGACTTGGTTGTCGCCAGACTGAAGCTGAGTGGTCGTTCGATTACCTGTACCAGCATAGTACAGAGACCACCATCTCCGGAGGATCTCGCTCAACAACGGCGAGAGCTGCTGACGGCGAAGTCCTCGCGGCTGCCAAGCTTCACAGCGCTCGAAAAACCGATCTCGCAGACGTCCTCGCAGCAATTCCAAACATCAATCTCGAAGAAGTCGAAATGCACCTACATCGTGGAGACAACGAGGCACTCCGAGACCAACTCGAGAGCGCATTCAAATTTATCAAAGAAGGTGGCCTTGATCACCGGTTCAAAAGTATGTTCGGTCAGTCGTCGGCGTCAGCCGACGACATCGACGTATTGATCGAGTTTCTTCAGAGGCAGCAGAAACGTCTCTAGCCCTGTTTGACTACTCGCTGCGTGAATCTGCTTTGGCCTTAGTTCGTTGACCTACCCACGACTAGAGTCGTGGGATTCAGTGTAGACTCCCGTTCTGGCCTCTGGTGAGCCAGGAGAATAGCCTCCGTTCACGTTCAACGTCCCGCTGTTCAAGCGCACGCCCAAGGGTGCGCCTGTGTCGCCCCTAGTTTGGTTGCGTTCGAAAATCGCGATGCGATTTTCGAGCCAATCAGAACCCTTCGAGTTCTGATGACGATGGAGATACCACAAGCCGATGTTCTTCGCAGCGTTGTATCCGGTGTGATTCTCGTACCCACACTTGAAGTCCTCGTTGTCGCGGTTGTCTGGGTGCGTGAATCCACAGTGCGAGCAACGCCGCAACGTGTTCTCGTGGTCAACTTGCTTGATCTCAATGCCGTGTCCTTCGGCTTTGTACTCGACGTACTCGCACAGGCGGTTGAACGCCCATTTGTGGCGCCATGACGTTCCAGTTCGCTCGCGGATGTCGGTCAAATCTTCAAACGCGATGACTGAACATCCGTTTTCACGGGTTTCCGCGACGAGTTCGTTACTAATACGGTGGAGTGTCAACTTGAATCGGCTTTCCTCTTTTCGTCCGACGGACTGGATGTTCTCGTGCGCCCACCGAGTGCAACACTGTTGGAATGAACCACGGCGTTTCTCGTATTCTCTACGCCAGTGGTCGAACTCGTCACCCGCCCAGAACGCGCCTGTACTGGTGATGGCGAGGTTGTTCACGCCGCTACTAGACTAGTTTCGGATCCCGAGACAGCTGTCGTCACCGGTGTTAGACGAGAAGCTGTCTGCTGCATAGACTGCCGATAGACTGCTTGAGGAGTATACTAACGACTATCCGACCTAGCAACCATCCACATCGCGGCTCCCGTCAGTGAGTTTTGTGAGAGATGTATCCTCTCCCGAGGGGATCTGTTAGGTCGTGTCCATAGTTAGCCGAGGACGTCAGCTGTCTTCAGGGAGTCCGTATCGGTATCACTCGAAGAGGTAGTCTCACCGGGGATGTCGGCATCCGAAGGGAGGATGAGTCGCCGTTCAGTGTACTCGAGCCCGTTCTTGCGTTCGTTTCGCTTACGGATTGCGACGCGATGCTTGGAGAGATCGAGAATGGCATCGATCACTCGTGAGACGAGTTTCTTGGCGTAGGCTTCACTCGTTCCGGGCTCCTGACGGCGGATCCAGTGTTTCAAATCGCTGGCCTTGACGTACTCTTTGATTCCTTTGCCGCCTATGTCCCATGGGTTGTCGCCAACGCTTGAGTCGGTGCGGGACTGCCACAGCTTTGCAGCTAACCGGATCGGTAACGCGTTAGCCGTCGACTGGAGCATCTCGTCGTCCATTCGAGCGAGTTGTTGGATCGGCAGGAGGTCACCATACGACAGCGAGACGCTACCGTTGTCGAGTGGATCTGCACTCTCGGGGAGCCGGAAGTACGTCTGGCCGTCGTCTTTGGTGAGTTTCTCGAGACGATCGCCCTGTACCTCGAGTTCGTGTTCGTTGACGGTCTCCGTCTGGAGGTGGGCGCCTTTCTCGAGTTCACGTGCCTGTAGTTCGCTGATTCGATCGAGGTTGGTCGTAGCCTTTTTAACAGCAGCGTCGACAATGGCTTCGAGACGGTTGTTCTCCTTTTCAAGGTCAGAAATTTGCTCCTGTTGTTCCTTAGTGGTCGACTCAAGTTCGCCGATGCGGTCTTGTAGCTGGTTATTTTCTTCGATCAGTTGTCCGACTTGTTCCTCGAGAGTAGTAAGGCGAGCGCTTGTGTTCGGTTCTGCTGAATCCGTTTGCGTTGACATTCTTTATGTTGGGGTTAGTGCGGTTGATTGGGCATCGATACGATTACTGGGATAGACTCCGCTACATCTGAGGCGGTACGTCAAGTAGGACAGCGCCGCCGCTCTGTGAGCGGAAAACTTAAATCGATAGCTGATGCACAAAGAACTGCGTGAGGGGTTCTCGGGGCGAGGTAACGCCCCGGTGCGGTAACTATCGACCAGTTGGCGGTATTGCTTTGTACCTATCTTCTTGAATGACTGCTTGTAGTTGACTTCACTTAAACAGTCGCCCCGGGGAGTCCGGTAGATCGTCTAGAAACTCGATAAAATTAATACACTTATTCAACAACAGAACTAAAATTTTACATAAGTTAATAATGGAGCGTAGAAAAATGACATATGGGGGAGATGGAAAAATGCGTATAGACTCGACAAGAAGACGGTTGAGAGCCATATATCGGTATATTTAGATATGGTGAGAAATATGGCGAATCAATTTTATATAAGTGTATCTCAAGTATTTCTTCTCCTCAAATAGATACTGCTTATTTACTTAGAAACTACTAGATTCTTTTTGAATGGCTTATTTCAACCGTCTTCTATTATGCTATATTCCATTTTCTGATCAAGCACTTCGCGGTATGTTTGTGAATTACAGTCTGTATATGTTCTCGAGACAATTCATATGTCACGTCACTTTCGAAGTCTTCAAACCAAATGATAGCTTCAAGCTTCCACGGTATTGATAGGAGTAACGACTGCGTCGTAGTCGAGAGTTCTTTACTCTCTTGCCATCACGAACCCCTTTCTTTCGTACACCGATAGTGTATCTGTGCACTCATAGTGTTCGCTAGCCGAATCCTGTCACATCTCGGGACGTGGCGTTGACGCAATCGACGTTCGCCTCCCCGTGGAGATACATGCCCGGTGCTCGTCGGTCGAGAGTGTCTGCTTCGTCACGTTCCGTACATCAAGCGCTCGAGAGTCGCGAAATAGGCGGGACAGCAGGTCGAAAAGGCTATTTGGTTAGTACTTAGTGCTAACGACATGGCCAACCGGATCAAGTCTTCCGGCGCTGCGGGGCTCGCCTTGCAGGTTACGAACCCCGCTCGAGCGTCGGGGCTCGTCGACGAGAACGCAGAAGGAGAGGCAACCTCGCTTGCGGACGTCCGTGTGTACGCGTTCGATCACCTCCTACTGGTCGTCGATCTCGGGGCAGTCCCAATGGCCGACGTGTCGGAACTGGTGGTCGCCGCTGCACGGGATACCTCGAGTGTGCATCGGGCGATGGATGCCACGGTACAGATCGCCGGCAACGGCTACCAGATCCAACTGCCGCCAGCCGAAGATGCCGGGTTCAACGAGGGTGACCAAGCGCCGTGTTATCCCGCGCCGGGTGTGATCGTTATTTCGATAGACGATGGGACGTCTGCCGGAGCTGACGCTGGACGACTCGCTCGAGATCTAGTGACGATTCGGGAGGGACAAATCAGTACATAGTGTGTCGCTCGAGGTCATGCACTGAGGGGGTCATAGACCACAACTCAATCTGCGAAGTGGAGCAAGGTTCTATACTATTCCGTGTTGAGTCGAGAGATATGAGCAAGTCTGTCGACGTCTCTCAACAGTATACATTCACCTCGTCGATTGACGTTACAGCCATACTGGATCGGCTTGAGGTCCAATATCTGGATGTCAACGAACATCGCGCAATCGTCATTTTTGCTGGCGGGATTCTCAATCTCGAGAGTCAAGCGGGACTGCTGACCGATCTCGAGCGTGCAGAGATCACTGTCTACGACCTGCCACTGAACAGTGATAGGAACACAACGAACGAGACTGAGGCCGCAATTGAACTAATCGAGGACTTCAGGAACCAACTCTCTAACTGACCTCTCGGTAACAAGAGGCTGTGTCTCCCTTTTGACTCTACAGGAACCCAAACTCGGATAACTCTCTTGCAACCCGGTCCTCAACGGTGACGAGCGTGTCGTTGTGGCGGCCGCCATGGGGCACCAGTAGGATTCGTCGTATCTCAAACCCTCGAGTCTTGCCGATTCCACCGCTGTTCCACCCAAATGAGATAACCGTTGCACCGCTCGAGCAGATGCGCTCTATCTCGTCTTTTACGTCTGACCAGAATGTGGCCTGCGTCGTTTCCATTGATGTCTCGAGTCCGATCGAATCATAGACCTCTTTGATTTGTCGTGGCGAATACGGTGGATCGAATAGCACTCCACCGTCTATCTCGTTATCGTCGAACTGCTCGAGGAAATCGAGTGCCTTCATCGTGTAATCCGACTCGATTTCGGGGTTGAGGTCGTTTGTCACGTCGGCGATGGTCGCTCCGCCAGAATACGGATCGACCCACAGACCCTTCGATCGGTGACGCTCTTCAGTGACCAGATCACTGATTGGATTGATATCGAACGTTGCGCTGTTCGGCATTGCCCACTCGCGCTCGAACTGAATACCGCCGTTAGTCGGTCGACTGGTACTGTCTTCCGACATCACGACCACCTCGTGATCGTGGTGTGAGTCGGACTATTGGTACCTGAATTGGCACTGCTTGTGTTCGCTTCGTGTTTGATCACGCACTCAATGCTGCATCGTTCGGCGACTATCCGACTGGTAGTAAGTCCGAGAGAGGGGACGATACCACCATCAGTTGGGAGAGACCCATTGTGATACTGCCAGTCGATAGTTGGATCCTCTTTGGTGTTAGTAGACTGTTCTTCACTGCCGCTGTAGTCGCTGTCTTTAACAGAGAGACAACTCGTACGTTGTATTGCGGGTACCATTGTGTAATAGCTTTGCACTGACACCCGCATCGTGAGGCCGCGGTCACCGTGCTGGCACACGGTGACCGCGTCCTTGCGGCTTTGTCTGATATCGACTCAGCTTAGCCGCAGTACGCGTGTCAGACTGCATTTGGCGTGCCGCCGTGACGGTACTTATAATTTTCCCAGAGCGTGCTCTGTCAGTGAAATATTATAATAACTGACAATGCGAAGTCTTGCGATTTTCTCGGACAATAAACCTTTGGGGACGAGGGGTCCGACGTCTAAAATCGCCCATTTATAAGTCTGGTGTGTATCGTATTCATTAGAATATATTAACTATAGGATTGCGGAACCCCGAATAGCATCCACTCTGCTCGCGCGCACTGAAACATCGCTCTATCGTTAGTAGCAGCTACTAACGCGATCGCTGAGCTATCCGTTAGAGATCAGTAGCTGCTAAACTGAGATTGTTGTCGCTGTCGTCTCGATCCGGTCGAGACAGTGGGGCAGTCGATGAGTACTAATTCAGTCTCGTTAGTTTAGCGTCTCCGCTGGTATGAGCCCACCAGTGCAGATGACGCTCACGGCTTCCGAAGAGTCGAAATCTCCACCAGCGTTCACATAACACAGATCTCGTGGAGTCCGCGAGAGCCAAAGGTCCTGGAGACGACTAACCGGTATTCCCCATTCACGGGAAGCCTCGCCGTTTACTAGAAGGGGGATGTCACGTTGGACCCTGAATCGTGTCATGCTCGCATTTCGCTGGAGTTGACTATCGGAAGTGGTTGCTGGACGATATGTCTCGAGCCCATAGAGACAGATTGGATCAGTTTCTCGCTATTCGAAATTCCGGATCCACTTTCGGGGACATTCTCCAGAATCGGGATCCACCACTCGACCCACTCCCAGTGGTCGACCAGTTGCTCGAGATCGGGGTGCACGTGGTCGGTCAGCTGGAGCCAGCAGCCACAGACCGGATCATCTGGGTCGCCCCATCGGCTCGGGTCCTCAATCAACCCCGATACCAGATCTCGAATTGTGGCCTGCCAACACTCGAGCGAGCACCCTCCAGAAAACCGTTCAGTCTCAGTTACGAATCCCGACAGAGTTTAGCGATTTCCGATGATCTCTTAAAATTACATGCAGAACATAGGTCACTGAGCTTTAATTTTATCTTTTGAGGATTTCTGGTGATAACCGTACGCAATGACTTCGCACAAGCATCCGCTCGGAACTGTAGCTGAACTCGGCGAACAGCGGCTTCGAGAGCTCGACGAAAACCTCCGCGGCGATCTCATTCTCCCCGACAGCGAAGAGTACGACGACGCGCGCAATGTCTGGAATGGGCTTATCAACGAGTATCCCGCCGTTGTAGTACGCGTCGCCGATGCGACCGATGTCGCCAGCGCCGTTCGATTCGCTCGCAACACTGACCTCGAACTCGCCGTTCGCGGCGGCGCCCACCACCAGACCGGCAGCGCCGTCGTCGACAACGGACTCGTCATTGACCTCGAGGACCTCGACAGCATTCAGGTCGATCCCGAGAGACAGACCGCCCACGTCGAACCTGGCACCCGTGCCGAAGACGTACTCGCGGAGACACAGGAACACGGTCTCGCCACACCGACCGGGAGCGCTGGCAGCGTAGGTATCCCCGGTTCGACCCTCGGCGGGGGCATCGGCTGGATCCGTCGCAAGCACGGCCTCAGTATTGAGGCGCTTCGCAGTGTCGAGATCGTCACACCCGACGGCGAACTCCGGACGGCCAGTCCGGACGAGAACGAAGATCTATTCTGGGCCATCCGCGGCGGAGGCGGGAACTTCGGTATTGTCACGAGTTTCGAGTTCGAACTGTACAAAGTCGGGCCGATGGTACAGGGACTCGGCGTCTTCTATCCCGCTGCTGCGGCCGACTCAGTCGTGGAAACCTATCGGCAAGTGATGAGCGAAGCGCCTGAAGAACTGACCACGATGCTCATTAGCGGCCACGTCCCCGGACTTCCGCCGATTCCAGACGATATTGCCGGCGAGGATGCAGTCTGCATTCTCGGTTGCTATGCAGGCGATCCCGAAGTGGGCGCCGAGATAGTCGAACCGCTCCGTAACATCGCGGAGCCGCTCATCGATATGAGCGACGTGATGCCCTACGAGGCGCTCCACGACCTCGGCACGCAGATGTATCCGTGGGGTCGCAAGTACACCCATCGCTCGGTCTTCGTCGACGAAATCACCGACGAGATTCGGGATCTCGTACTCGAGCGGACGGAAGCAGCGCCCACGCCGATGGCCGCGATCGGTGTCTGGTCTCTCGGCGGCAACATCGGCAACGGACCCGACGCCGCATACGCGTGGGCGGACAAACAGTACATGATCACGATCGAGGGGAACTGGGAAGATTTCGAAAACCAGCCAACTCTCAACTGGGCTGCTCAGACCGAACGTGAACTTCGTCGGAGAGGTGCGGAAGGCGCCTACAGCGGTTTCACGGGCGTCGAAGAACGAAACTGGGAGGACTGGACGATGCAGGTCTACGACGACAACTATGACCGCCTCGCCGAGGTCAAAGCCGAGTACGATCCCGGCAACGTCCTGAGCCAGAACGTCAATATCGATCCCGACGAGGACTGATCGAGCGAAACGGCGGTCCGATCTCAGGCTTGAGATCCTCCGTGCTCTAAAGGCCGGAGCTTTCTCCTTGTTTCTCAGGAAGTCTCGACCAGAAGAGCGCGGAGGACGTCACCGATAGAATAAAGCCTTCTTGATCAGCATTAACCGGTACGAGGATTTTATAATGGAGATTTCAGATGACTTGCTATGCTTATTTAGCGCAGAGTTAAGAGAAAAAGACGGAAACTACGTTATCGAAATTCCGGCACGTGAAGTATCTAAGGGCCAGATTCAACCAGATCAGGTCTATCGTGCAGCGATAATGCAGACTGAGACAACAAAGTCAGAAGATCAGATTCAAAGACAGGACCGATCTGATTCAGTAGCAAAGAAGTCAGATCACTCAGCTCAAAGGCGAACCCAACCTGATCAAGAGCCCCCTGTCGAGAAAGGGGAACAGCGTACTGTCGATATCGAGGATCTCGGTGAGCAAGGTGATGGTATCGCTCGTGTCGAGAGGGGCTACGTTGTTATCGTCCCTGATACTGAACCGAACGAGCGCGTGAGAATTGAGATCACGGATGTCTCTAAGAACGTCGGTTTCGGCGAAGTCGTTGAGCGTGAGGACTACTACGAATAGCAGTTTGGATACAAGATCTACAGGAGGAGCAGACCGAGTGTCTTGGGGTCGTCCGAGAGATTTTCGCTCTCGTTTAATGACAAACGGCCTTTAGCCTTCCGAACCATTTGAGTCCGAGGCGATTCATCTCGCTGCGTGGAAAGGTGACGAACCGGAGGGAATCCTCTATCGCCTGGAGTGCATTAGTTTGACTGCTCAGGAAATCATGACGTCGCCGAGGAGATGGTCGGCACAAACTGAAGAATACTGAGATCATATACCTGTGCTTTAGAAAAGATATATGGCCTACGTTCTCGAAGAAGGAATTATGACAAAACAATCAGACCCCCCAAACGATCCGTCAAAACAGTGGGATGCGGATCGGACGACGTTTCAGCGTGTCTACGACATCCTCGTCGGTACTACCGATCCCGTTTCTGCACAACAGTTCGCAGAATGGGCTCGCTGTTCCGAGACCGGTGCTCGGCAGGCACTTGAACAACTCGTTGAGATGGGGATTGCGGAACGAACGGGAACCCGACCAGCTCAGTATCAGCGTAATCCATCGTACTTTCAGTGGAAGCGTGTTGAAACACTTGCACACGAACACAGTGCAGGTGAGCTCCGTTCGCGTTTGGCAGAACTTATTGAAGCAGACCGGGACCTTCAGGAAATGTATGGGGTCCCAGATCCGGATGCTGTCGTCGTCTCTGATGATCCTGTCGAAGATCACGAAGCGCTTCACGACCGGTGGGACGACCTTACAGAATGGCGGACGATTCGTCGAGACATTACGATCTTGAAACGAGCTGTTCAACGCGCCGAGTCATCAAATAATGGTCGTATCCAGTCAAAGACGTGACGGGGCGAGACGAAACGCCAAGCGGTCCTCTTGATGTTCCGACGCTCGAAGTACTCGCACAGCGTGCAGCAACGCATCCGCTTGTTTCAACTTGGGGGTTCCGACCTGATGCAATTTCTCCGCGTGTTCTTGAGCTACAATTAGACAAAACACAGTATCCCTCGGTAGTACATGAGGTTCGGATCGACATCCGGTGGTTTGTCGGAGGCGACTACACAGTCCACTATCTCGAGATCTCTGAAGACGAGACCTGGCAATGCCGATGGGATCGACATCCTAAACCAGAGGCACCCCGGGAACACTATCATCCGCCACCAGATGCATCCGCAAATGTAGAGCCGTCCTCACTCGAGTCTGACCATCACTTGGATGTCCTCTTTGCCGTACTAGAGTGGATCGAAGATCGAGTCCAGACGTTACACGTCTAGCCTGGATATATTTTCACAGCTAATCCGCCACATCGGATGAACGTATTATACCAATGGTGAATCTCCTCAGGGTCAGGCCCCATAGCGGTTCACAGTGTTCAACTTATAAAGAAATACCATTTATCACTACTTACAGCAGAATACGGGATAGATAACAAATACCACGACTGATGGAGTCTTCAGTGAGATGAACGACCTCACAGGATTCCAGCGAGACCTACTGTACGTGATTGCAGGAGCAGACCAACCGTCTGGTCAAGAAGTCAAAGAGGAAGTCGAGATGTACTACAGTAGTGAGATCAATCATGGACGGCTGTATCCGAATCTCGACACGCTCGTCAATAAAGAACTGGTCGAGAAAGGGGCTATTGATAGACGAACGAACTACTACGCAATTGCCGAGGATGGGGAAGAAGCAATCAAGGAACGACGTGAGTGGGTGGAGCAATACGTCGATTAGCTGATCGTGATCTCGTAGTAGTCCGTGTACTTCACGAGGTCACACTCTCGAAGCCCAGCTGCAATTGAACAATCGACAGGAAGGTCATTAGACTCCGTGAGTACGGGGATTTTTTCTTTTGTACCCTCGCTGAGTTCGTCGTAGTGGCATACTCAAGAGTCAGTAGGAATGTCTTCTACTGGCTCGAGTGTGATTTCTGGTGACATGGTTGCCCATACCAACCATGACATCTTCAGTATTTCTGTGGGTGCAATCTATGTGTGTCCATTAGAGAGAGATACACGGAGGTTTGATTAGACCTATGTCCAGAAATAGAGTGGTGGGCCTTCGAACAGCAATGGAAAATTAGATAGAACATATGGTGTGGCACCCGAACTCTAAGTGAATTACACTCACATCCAATTACTGTCGGTTACAAAATTTCGAAAAGTATTACTAAGATGCCGTGGCCTACGATACCATGACTCGGTGTCTCCTGGGTGAGAACACTACACTAAGCGAACAAATCATAGACCGCATAGCAACTCTCGAAAATACCGACCCACTTGAGCTTCCACCATTGTTTGACGCCATCGATCCGGATGCACTCGAGGCGCTCTTCGCTGATCACCGAATCGGAACAGTTGAATTTCCATACGCTGGATACACTGTGACTGTCGAAATTGGAGATGAGTCCACAATCACGATTACGACTGCTCGCGGAGCATAACGAGATGCGGGTGGAGATCCTCGAATTGAGGGCCTCTTATGATTCTCTTGCTTTCTTGGTCCCACTCGATGAACCCAGCATTAGCTAAGTGTGGGAGATGGACATGATGGAGTTCGACGATGGCATCCTGTTCTTGGCGCTCCAACTCCGACTGTATTGTGTAAGTCGCGTCGTTGAAGCAGGAAGCCCCTGCCTCAAGGAGCCGCCAAAGACGGCGAGTAGACAGGGGTAGTTCACAGGGGGCGTCTGCTCTCCCTATAGACAACGCCCCCCAATGTGCTGAATGTGTTTCTATAGGCGGAACAAGCCGAGTGCGTCGGGGCTTGATCCCCAAGGCAGTTCACTATTTTCACCCTATCTTTTTCAAGGGGAGATCCCGCCGTTCACAGCGGGGAGGATGTCACATCAAGCAGGTATAGTTTCTCCGAAAGAATAACCTATATCTATTACTGTTACCCACTATGGATATCAGTTCTGCAATAGTTCTTGCAGCTGGCGAAGGTCAGCGGCTTCGACCACTGACAACAAACCGGCCAAAGCCAATGCTTTCTGCCGGCCCAAAACCGATTCTCGAGCACGTTTTCGACGAGTTAATTGATGCAGGCGTAACCGACATCACTGTCGTTGTTGGTTACCAACGAAATCGGGTTCAATCTCATTTCGGGCCTACCTATCGTAATGTTCCACTCACATATGTGATTCAGGACAAACAGCTCGGTAGCGGGCACGCGCTGCTCATGGCTGAATCCGAAATTGACGAGCCAACGCTCGTGGTCTACGGCGACCAGCTTATTGACAAGCAAATCATTCGTGATGTCGCTACGCACCACGATTCAGCAAGCGCAACGCTTGGACTCGTTCAACAGTCGGACGTCACAAAGTACGGCGGCGTTTTGCGGACCGACGATGGCTACGTCACTGAAATTATTGAGAAGCCACATGACGACCGAAATTACCACCTCAATGCAGGTGTCTACGTGTTTGAGCCGAAGATTGTCGATGCTATCCGAACGACTGATTCACAGGCAGGAGAGCACTCACTTGTTGATGGCCTCGCAACTCTCATTGAGGAGGGGGCGACTGTCCAAAGCGTTGTCTCTGATGGTGTCTGGGTCGATGCAACGTACCCGTGGGACCTCCTCGAGATAGCGGACGATCTTTTCGAGAGCCGCAATGAAGTTGAGAGCCAGATCGCACCCAGCGCATCAGTACATGATGATGCGACGATTATCGAACCGGTCGTCGTTGAGCCAGACTGCGTCATCGGACCAGGCGCCGTTGTGGGACCGAATGTTTGCCTTGGTGAGAACGTTACAGTCGAGGCGAACGCAGCGGTCAGACATTCCGTCATCGATGCCGATACTCGTATCGGGACAAACGCAACGTTGATAGATTGTGTAACTGGCCGGGGCGTACACGTCGGCCCAGCATCAACCGTTGTTGGCGGTCCCGGAGATGTTGAAGTCGGCAATCGAGTCCACCGAAACGAACAGCTTGGAGCTGTACTCGCCGATCGAGTTCATGACGAAGGTGGCGTCACTTACGCTCCAGGAACGATCGTCGGTGCTGATGCGATTATTCACGCTGGCTCGACTGTCGATGGGACAATTGAAAACGATATAGAGGTGCGTGCCTAATGTGTGGCATCATCGGTTACGTCGGGACCGAACGCGGTGACGATGCCCTCGAGGTCTTGCTTGGTGGGCTGTCACAGCTCGAATACCGTGGGTATGATTCGGCAGGTGTTGCATTGGCAGATGGAGGAATCGATGTCCACAAACGTGAGGGTGAACTTTCGGCACTGAAATCTGCCCTTCCGATGGATCGATTCGGCGGTGAAACACTCGGGATCGGCCATACTCGCTGGAGTACCCATGGACCACCTTCTGACGTTAATTCACATCCACATACAGATACGGACGGACAGGTTGCTGTCGTCCATAACGGCATCATCGAGAACTATCAACAGCTGCGTGACGATCTAACGGATGCTGGAATCGAGTTCCAGAGTGACACCGACACAGAGGTTGTTCCGCATCTGATCGCCCAGTATCGCGACGAAGGGCTCGACCATGAGGCTGCGTTCCGTGCGGCGATCGATCGACTCGAGGGAAGTTACGCGATCGCTGCCGTCTTCGATGGAAGAGAGGCAGTGTATGCAGTGCGCAATGAGTCGCCGCTCGTCCTCGGCGTTGCCGATAATGGATACTATCTTGGGAGTGATGTCCCGGCGTTCATCGAGTACACTGATCAGGTAATCTATCTCGAGGACGGTCAGTTTGCCAGACTCACGCCAACCGAACTCGTTGTCACTGATGAGAACGGTGACAAAATCGACACGTCGATCAAGACGATCAACTGGGATCCAGAAGATGCGGGGAAAAGCGGGTACGACCACTACATGCTCAAAGAGATCAACGAACAACCCACAGCACTTCGAGAGTGCTTCCGTGGCCGACTTGATGAACTCACTGGGCGCGTCAAACTCTCCGAACTCGGAAATCTCGAGCCAAATGGAATCGTTACGTTTGTCGCGTGTGGAACGTCGTATCACGCTGCGATGGTGGGTACGCGGCTACTCCAGGAGCGTGGCATCCCTGCACAGGCGTTTCTGGCGAGCGAGTTCAATTTGGATACAGTTCCAATTAATCCGGAGTCGGTCGTCGTCGGCGTTACCCAGAGCGGCGAGACAGCCGATACAATGCGTGCCCTTCGAGAGGCAAACAGCGTCGGTGCAACAACGGTTGCCGTAACAAACGTCGTTGGGAGCTCTGCAGCTCGTGAGACGGATGAAGTCCTGTATATCCGTGCTGGCCCCGAGATCAGCGTCGCTGCAACGAAAACCTTCGCAAGCCAGCAGGCTGCGTTGACGATGCTTGCGACAGTGTTGAGCGGCCAGCGCTCCCGCGAACTGGTCCAGGAGCTCCGTGCAGTTCCCGATCAGATCCAGTCGGTGTTGGATACCTCCTCAGCACGAGAGATAGCTGAGACGTACCACGGCTCGGATGCCTACTTTTTCATCGGTCGTGGCTATCACTACCCTGTTGCACTCGAGGGCGCTTTGAAAATGAAAGAGATCACCTATACACACGCGGAAGGCTTTGCCGCCGGTGAACTCAAACACGGGCCGCTCGCGTTGGTGTCTGCAGACACTCCTGTCTTTGCGATCGTTACCGGCGACGGACGACTCGCTGAGAAGACGATCGGCAATATCAAAGAGGTCGAAGCTCGTGGGACGCCCGTCGTCGCCGTAACCGATGGTCAGTCAAACGTTGAACGGTACGCTGATCACGTCCTCGAGGTGCCGGCATCGTCGTCTGTCACCAGTTCAATCGTCGCGAACGTACAATTGCAACTGGTGGCCTACTGGACTGCAAATCAACTTGGACGGTCGATAGACAAGCCACGCAATCTGGCGAAAAGCGTTACCGTGGAGTGAATTATCTTGTCGAAGTGATTGTTTGAATGGGTTTAAACTCAGAGCTCGTACCTGCCGGTACGCCCTATAAAATGGGACGGAAGAATTGACGCTGGTGATCGTCAGTAACGATTCGAGCGTGCGTGCACTCTGATCGTCCCCTGTTCCGTCCCATTTTATGATTCAGCGCCAACTTATTTACCACTGTTGGTTATACCTTTTGGAGAATACTGATAACAATACAGACCTCACTACGTCCCCTATGATACTAACATTTACTCAGATATTTTCTATTTAGAAGACGTCGGAGGTGTGCCGACGTCGGAGCTCCCTATCCGCTAGTGATGTCTCATCGGATGGGCAGTCAAAGATCGAGTGTCGGCTGGTGTGGTCGACATGTGACTGATCTTCAACTGGGCGGGTAGTTTACGAATGTCTATCGTCGGAGGGAAGCTGTCGGCAACGACAGTACTCCGTACCCGCCAACTGAAGCTTCTTATTTCCAATGGTTAAACTTATTGGCCGGGTGACTTTTAAGCGATACTCGAAAGTTAGCGATCAGTTGAGGTTTCCGCAAAGCTAACTATTATATCGTGTCGAATGCTACCTGCTCACACAGAGGTGGTTCATACGAAACAACATTTTCCGGTTGCAGTACTCACTGACAACCGATCATATCCAACCTAATCTTGTTAGAACCCACCACGAGATTAGTGATTTCTCAACCTTTCCACCCGTTTTGTATATCGGTTTTTGTACGAATTGTACTTAGGCCAGCACTTGTCCCTAAAACGATAGCTATCAGCGGTTCGAACCCAAGTCCGACGTCGACGGGAGACGCCAGCCAACGACCAGTGCTGCAATCGACCCAATCCCGATAGCAAGAATGCCACTACCAGCGATCACCATCGGAGAGATGATAACTAACCCGTCAAACCCAACAATGGATTCAACAATAGTATTCAAGAGATAGGCGAACGGCACCGTCAGTGTAACACCGAAGAGCCAGCCAGCTAGCCCTAAGAAGAACCCTTGAGCGATGACAACGCCAGCAATCGTTGGACGAGCAATTCCCAGCGCAGTAAGTGTCGCTAACTCGGCCCGATGGTGGTAGACAAAAAGGGCTAACATACTGACCGTCAACACTGTTCCCGTGATGAGCGCAACGCCGACGAGCAGTCCGGCACCCACGAGGACTGTTGCTTGCTCACCAACGACAGACTCGAGTTGCTCCTGATTCGTCCGTACCTCGTACTCGGGGTATTCCTCTTGAAGATTGGCTTGGACGGCTTCGGGATTCGCTTCATCCTCGAGCGTGATCGTGATCATCGACGCTGGATCGGTGCCGGTTGAGCCGGTAATAGTCTGGAGTTCGCTCAATCTGACAGTGACTGTCGGCGTTCCGAGGAACTCAGAGAACGTAGAGGAGATCCCGACGACGGTGAACTCGTTGTCGTCGGCAGCCGACGTCGTTCCCCCGAGGTGAACCGTATCGTTGATTGAGAGATCGTACGCGTCAGCGGTTCGTTCGTCGATGACGACTTCGTGCCCCATCTCCCCACCGAACGATCCGTTTGCATAGTGGTCATCGTTCCCGCTAAAGCCCCTCCCGTCTGAAATTGAAACGGCTCCTCCCGCGCCCCCACCTCCGGTGACGCCTGTCCCAATTATCGTGTCGTATGAAGTGCCGTTCTCGCTGATATAGACAGTCTGAAACGACATTGACACGGCATTACTGACCTCCTCGTGGTCGTCTATCTGCGCGGCTACTTCGTGGGAGTCGTGAAGCGTATTTTCGAAGCCACCACCACCTGCCGGCGTCAGTCCAACGGGACCGCCTGTCACCCAGAGATCACGGTCAGCCGAATCGAATTGCTGTTCGCCAACCTCCATGACGCCGAGACCGCCACCAGCGAGCAACGTCATCGCGAGAACTGCAACAGCGATACCGACAATGGCCACAGCTGTACGGGTTCGATCGTGACGGAGTTGGGTTACCGCGAGCCCACCAGTCGCCCACAGCTTCCGTAGCAGCCGGATAAACGCATTACTCACGGATTCGCTCACCTCCGATATCGAGCCGCCAGAGTGCAAATCCAAGGAAGGGTATCGTGATGAGGCCGATCACCAACGCGACGGCGAACCCATACACGAGGAATACCGGATGCCCAACTGCTACTGCACCAACTGACGAGATCTGTTCAGCCGCGAAATTGAGCAGCCGAATACCGAGAAGTCCGATGACTCCGCCAAGGAGCCCCCCGATGATCGTTACGATGATGGTCTGAAGCGCATACATCGTTAGTTGAGACCGAAGTCCGATCCCCATCGCATGCAGTGATGCCAACTGCGAACGGTTCCCGATCAGTTCGAAAACCATCGTCGTTCCGATAAACAGCGTCCCCACGAAAATCGAGACGAGTATTGCCGTCAGGCTCAACGCCAGTGCGAGGTCGGAGTCGAGCACCTGCTGCGTAGTCATTTCAGAACTCGAGTACACTTCTGCCTCGTCATAGAGTCCCTCAAAATCGTCTGCGGCCGATGGAGAACTCGTTTGGACGAGGAACTGATCCGCTTGATCGTGTTCAGCTGCCCCGGTAAGTGTCTGCAGTTCGCTCAGTTGCATTACCGCGATCGGTGTCGTACCAAGGACACTCCCCGCGTCTCCCTCGTCGACATCGATAGTGGTGAACGACTGCGCCCCCCCACCACCGGATACCGACACGTCGGATCCCTCTTCGGCCTCGAGCAATGTCGCAGCGCCATTCGATAGAACGACTTCGTCGGTTGCTGTCCCATTGTAGCTCCCGTTTTCGTAGTAGGGGTCGCCAGGCGTCATCGCTGCAGTCGACAGTCCCATTACTGACTCGCTAGCTGAATCCGGAATAACACCGAGGGCTACGACATACTCAGAAGCACCCGAGTCGGATTCTATCTGCACCACTTGCATCAACAGTGGCGTTGAGGACTCAACGTGTTCGTACTCGAGCAGTCGGTCGTTCGCGGTATGGACGCTCCCGAACTGTGGGTCCCCTGCTGCTACAAGCGCCGAACTGTCGCTCTCCGATTCTGGAACGATCCAGTACTCGCTGTCGCTGCCAGCGCCAGTCATAGGCGACGCAATGCCGACGGCAAGACCGGTCACACTCACCAACAACGCGATTGCCATTGCGACACCGATGACGCTCATCCATGTTCGCTTTGGCGCCGTCTCAAGGCCTTGTGAACGGACCCATTTCCATGCAAGGCCGATTCGTCCACGCCACCGACGAAGCCGTCTGACTGTCCCCGTTACATTTGTTGGCGACGTTGTGTCGCTGGGATCGTTCGGCGCCATTACTCCGGTTTGGCACCCACTTCTGCTCGTTCGACATCATATCGCTGGCCGTCTCGAAGACGAATCACTCTGTCCGCCGCCTCCAGCGTTTGTCGGTCGTGCGACGCTACCACGACTGCTCGATCTGTGGCTACTGTCTTGAGTTCGTCAAGCACTCGACTGCCAGCTTCCCTATCGAGCTCTCCGGTCGGTTCATCAGCGATCACGAGCGGTGGTTCGGTAATGAGTGCCCGTGCGATAGCAACTCGTTGTTGTTCGCCACCGCTGAGCTGTCCCGGTTTATGTTCGAGACGGTCACCGAGACCAACGCGGTCGAGGACTGTCGCCGCCCGGTTCCGCCGTTCTCGCTTCGAGACGCCGATCTCGAGCAACGGAAGCGCAACGTTTGTCCGCGCTGAGAACGCCTCGAGGAGATGGAATCGCTGAAAGACGATCCCCACGTTGTGCAATCGATGCGATCGAAGAGCGCGGGGCGACAACGATGCGAGATCGGTCCCGTCGAAAATCACTGTACCCTGATTGGGCTCTTCAAGTCCCGCTAACAGATGCAACAGCGTCGACTTTCCACTACCACTGGGACCGGCGAGTCCAACAATCTCACCTGGGCGGATGGAGATAGAGACCTCCTCGAGAGCCGTTACCGTCGGTCGATCATCGTCTGTTGACCGCCACGGAAGAATCTTTGAACTACTCGTGGGTGTGCCGCGCGTGTAGACTTTCGAAAGGGAATTGCCGGTGATGACCGGTTCAGGTAACGTGTCTGATCGAGATCGTCGGTCTGCCGAGGGGTTCGATCGTTGGGTCGTGGGTTCGTCTGCGTTCATGGGAGGGCTAGATTGAAGATGTTCTGTTACCCGCCATCGGATCCGACTGAATGTAGATTGCCGAAGACGTGGTTGGCGTGTTCACGTCGGTTGGGAGTTCAGTTTTGCGCGGGGAGGAACCGGATCGCGAACAGGGAAATCGCGATAGCGAGGAGTGCAGCTAGAGGCCCGAAGCCAGGGATCGGGAAGGCACTATCGTCGTCTTCGCCCGGTTCGATCACAGTGAGTGTGCCCGCATCGGCGTCGTTGATTGCGATTTCGTATTCGCCCGCTTCGTCGAACTGTTTGGTGAACTCAACGGTCGTCTCGTCGCCAGCGAAGATTTGGACGGTCTCCTCGTCAACGACCTCGCCGTCGACGAGTAACTCAGCTGTGAACGTGCCCGTTTCGTCGCCGGTGTTCGTGACAGTCGCCGAGGCGTCGACTGAATCACCGATTTCGATCTCAGTGTCGCTTAGCGTTGCATCCGTTACGTCGAACGTTGCTTCAGTCTCGTCTTCTTTGTCTCCAACAGTGACCGTGCCGGCAACGGCGTCGTTGATTGCGATTTCATACTCGCCAGCTTCGTTGAACGAGTGCGTGAACGTGATCGTGTCTTTTTCGCCAGGTCCAACACGTACGATCTGGTCGTCGACGACCTCGCCATCGACGAGTAACTCAGCGATGAACGGTCCAGTACCTTCACCGACGTTCTGGAGTTTCGCAGAGACTTCAAATGAGTCGCCGGGTGCGATCTTCGCGTCACTCAGCGTTGCATCGCTCACTCGGTAATCTGGTTCCTCTGGTGGACCAGGGCTAGGTATTCCGGGCCCGCCTGTATCATCGTCCTCGTCTGCAAGTTCCATCACATCGGTCGATGTCTCGAACTCGCCGTCGGAATCGGCTGCGACGTGGATCCAGCGATAATCGTCATGTTCGCTCCAGTTGCCGTACGTTTCAACTGTCAGGTTTGCCTTTGGCTCATCAGTCTGGATCGCCGTCATAGAACCAGTGAGGTATGTATCGCCTGCCTTCGTCTCGACGTCGTCAGTCAACGTCACATCTCCACCTATGTCCAGCATCGCGTGCAACTCATCACGGAGTTGCTCGAGTTCTGTCTCACCCGTAGTTCGTTGGTGGTCCGTTTCGTTTTGGAATGAAAAGACTCCGTTCAATCCAACGACATCACGTTCGATGACGATATCATCCATGGAGAACTCCGAACTCGGCTCAGTGGTCGCGTTAATAACCGTATCCGTATTCGTGAACTCGTCTTCGTCGTAGAGGACGACTCCGTGTGCGATATCGTCGCCTTCGAGTCCAGTTTCCGCCTCGAACGTTGCATTCTCGCCGGGTTCGATCTCAGACGGTGCATCAACGGTAGAGGAATCACTGTGAACGAGGAATCCTTCAACACCGACGATCGTCGAATCACCCTGTGGATCCAACTCGTTGTTATTGAGTAACGAACTGTCTGTATCCCCAGTCGAAACGATTGCGACGTACTGGCCAGCCTCATCCGTTTCATACTCAATCGAGGACAGTTCACCATTCTTGTCAAAGCTTGTATCAGCGACCTCCTCGAAGCTCATATTCTCGTTGAGCGCCTCGAGTTCTTCCTCACTAAGTGAAGATGGAATCTCGAAGTTGGCGAGGTCTGCGGATGGTTCCGCCTGTCCAACTATTACTGTCGCTGGCTCTTTACTCAAGTTCTCTGTTGATACACCATCCTTGTCCTCAAAGTCCAGCCGGATGTTTTCCGACGTATTGAACATGCCAAGAATCTGACGATCAGCGGGGTGAGGCCCGCTGTTATCTGGTGGACTAATTTGGAACCCTTGGTTGCGAACGGTGTATTCTGCTGCATCCAGGTCTGTCCGGAGCGGAAGAACGGAGCGATCCCAGATAGAGACGTTTTCATGACCTGATCCATGTACTTGGTCTTCTGGAAGTTCCGGGTCAGTTGGTGATGAAACTGAGAGTGCGGGAGACCCCGTTTCCGCCGAAGATGATAACGCTGCACCTGCCACGCCGGCGAATGGCGCGAGGAGCAGCAGTATCGTCATCCCGACCACAACGATTTGTTTATACATAGCTGATGATATTCACAGAACCAGTTATCTCTTGCTCTTCACTATAGCTCTCAAAAGATAGAAATAAATTGAACGAAAACGAGTTTCAGGTCCATACTTTATGGACATGATCGACATAATACTGACAGTAATTCGGACGAGTGCTATAGATGTCAACAACCCCGACCACAAGGGGCCAGGGTATCCGATTTGGCCACTGATGAATCATAATACAAGAATATATGGCTCAGTAACAGAGATACAATCATGATGAAAAACCCTATATCTTCTCGATCAGGTATTTCCGCTCTCGTCATTGTTGTGGGGATATTGCTCCTCCTTTCGAGTGCGATCGTCGTCGCTGCCGACACAGCGGATGGTGAGCTGTCGGTGGCTGGATCAGTCGAGACACCGACGGAAACGGTCACCACCGACGAACTCGACTCCGAGTTTGAGGTTGATGCGTTCGCGACTCTCAGTGCCGGTGATTCTCTCGACGCAGATATCGCGCTGTCTGATGACAGCGCCTTTGATGTCTATCTCTACGATAATGATGGGCAAAACGTCGATCGTGTCGGCGGGACGGGCTCTGACTCTGTGACGTTCGACACGGATTCGCTCAAGTCGGGAACCTACGTACTCGCGTTGTACGTCGACGGGAATTACATCGACATTCACCCTGTCATCATTACTGGCTACGATGTCACGGTCGATGCCCCTAGCGAGGTGTCATCGGATGACGAATCGATGCTTGTGTCGGCCGATGTCACTCCGACAGCGCTCGATATCGATCCCGCTAGCGTCGAAATTGCTGTCTGGGACGACGACACCGTTCTCCGTAAGACAGCTGAAGATCGCGGTGACGGTCAGTACGAGGCTACGTTCCCGATGAGTGACCTTGAGGAAGGTTCGTATTCTGTCTCAGCCGTTGCCCAAGGAACGGACACAGTCAATGGTGAACGAGAAGCGCTCGGGATCAGTGACAGTGATGCCCTTACTGTCTCAGACTCACAAGACGATAGCAGTGATTTCGATGACGGAACAGACGACGAATTGAACGAGTCAGATGATGAACCCGACGAGTCGACCGACGAAACCGATGAATCAGATGATGAAGTGGCTGACGAGTCAGAACCAGGCGAATCCAATGATACCGACGATGCTAACGACTCGAGCGACGACACTAACGGGGTCCAGCAACCGAACCTCGAGGATGATGACGATACTGAGACGGACACCGATGACTCAGATGCCGTACCACTCGCCGTCGTGCCGGTAGTTGCGGTGGCCGCCGTGCTCGTTGGAGTGGTCGTTCGGGTGCGATACTAGAGACCGCTGATTTTCCCCTCATGACGACTTGTCACGACTTCTCCTGTTCGAAGGACAGTATTTCTGACTCTGTTGAAATCCTTGTCTGGTGACTGGTTTTAGGAGTCGTGCTGAATACAGGGTGAGAATGTGGCAGATATTACACGTTGAACAGGCGCAATACCACGGCCTTCAGGCGGAGGGGGATGTCAATCCGAACACGTAGGGTGCTGTGAAGTCATTGCACCAGAAAGTACTTGCACAAAACCAAACAAATAATTGATATGAAACGCCGAAATCTCCTCACAGCAGTCCCTATGGCGACAGCAGCACTTGCTGGCTGTCTAAGTACTAATAACGAGGACAATACCGGTGAAGTTACATACGAACAGTGTACAAACCGCGTCGTATCTCCCGACGACTTACCCGAACTCGCCAAGGATGAAGCAAATACCGCCATTGAGACAGGGAAGTATGAATCTGAAAGCGGCTTACTCCTCCCCGACGTCATCGACGTTGGCAACGCCTTTCTCAGTGTGAACGATGATGATGACACTGTTTACTATGAGATGGTCGTCACCGAACAAGAGAATATAAAACGCTTAGAACTCGAAAAAAGCGCCCCGTCAGCGAACCCCGTCAGCATGGTAATGGGTATGGAAAATCCAGATTATAACGAGAGGATAGAGGCTTACGTATACATAGAGAACGAAGGCGAGGCGCTCGTTGACGAACCGGTCACACTTGACCCTGATGAACGTGTGCGATTGAACGGCAACAGGGAGTACCGGTACGGGAAGTACCGAGCAAAAATCACCGCTGAGATCGACGGAAGTGAAGTTTCTGACGAGATTGAGTGGACCGTGAGCAACCACATAATGCAACCTGAACTGTACATCAGTGATGCTCCAGAATTAATTACTATCTATTCGACCGAAGAGTACAGACATTCGGAAGGATTTGGATCGGCATGTCGCCGGAGTGACACAGGTGAACTCGTAGCGGGACAAAACAGATCCGGAGAAATTGTAGACGGTCCGTCGGAGTCATAATTCGCTCGAGCTGTACAAGAGCAGGCAAAATTCGCACCTTTAAATTGTTGTGTGGATTATTAATATAGTATAAAAGACACACTCTGGCGTCTGATTTCTATAACTATTAACCGATTATACAAAGCAAGGAGAATACCTGCGGCTTTAGCCGCAGGATGAATCCGACAACACGGATACAATCCACGCTTCGATGGCCAGTTCGAGATTTCTAATCCGTATTTTCAAGTGGCAGGCCATCCTCCGTAGAAGTAGGAATCAGGCTAGAACAGAGTGATTCTGCTTAGTCCTACGATGGCGGCCTGCCCGCCCCAAGCAATCAAACAGTAATCGGAACCAGTCGATGACCGGCGAACCCTCACAGGGTTCGACCGGAGTTGACTGCTGTAAGCACGAAGAAAGTAACTCCGAGTCCGTCGAAATCTACCGGACCCCCCGAGGCAAAAACAACTCTGGGAGTCCGAATATGATGGAGGATAGGAGTACCGGGGACTTGGCACTCCCAGCAGTCCCACCCGCTACAGTCCGTGAGCATCCCCACGGATTCTCACCGTTCGGATGCTCGGTAGGACTGCAAACCTGAAATCTCCAACGCTCAGGATTCCTCCGCGTTTACGCGGAGGAGGATGTCAATCAATGTGGCTCGATTGAAACAGACGAGATCGGTTTGTTGCAGCTATTCTCTCTGTTCAGCAAATCGTTTGTTCCAGATTCTGTGGATTTAAACAGAGCCCTTGTTTGACTCGCCCAGTTAGTCGATTGCCGACGTCTCGGTAGGACTATCACGACGACGACTGACTATCCAGACGAGGAGTGCACCACAGCTAGCGACGAGCGCTGGCCAACGGTCGCTACTTAGGTACAAATCCCCTGCTGGCGGCCGATACTGGAGAAACGGCCAGAAAACAGTGTAGGCCTCACCGGTGGGTGTCAATAACAGGATATCGAGAATGTGGTGTGAAAGGACGCCGACTGCGAACAAAGCAAATGCTTGCTTGCGGTGGGCTGGTCCCAACAAGAGCGCACCGAGACCGATCAGGAGTACGGAGCCGACGAAGGTGTGCAGCGAACTCCACGAAAACGCCACACCAAGTGTTTCTGCGACACGCTCGTCCGGAGCGATAAGCTGAATTTTTACGAGATCGGGGGTGAGCGCACCGATCATGACAAGCGTGACGTGTGCCGAACGGAGCGACTCATATCTGATTGAAAGCAGTGTTCCGAGGATGTAGCCGACGAGGACATGCGTTAGGACGTCAGCCATGACGTTCACCTCCGTCAACAGTCGATTTTTCAGGATGCTTGTGGCGGTCTACGGCGGGTCGATCGTCGGTTATGGTGGACTGGCCGTCGTTGTCTTGCGATTCAGCCACAGCGTCCTGAGTCTGGTTAGGTCGACGCTCAGATTGTGATCGATTGGAGTTCTTCGTCTCTGAATCGTCCCTCCCGCCAAGCCGGCTGCCGAGTGGCTGCGCTCGCGGCCTGAATGCGAGTGCACTCCGATCGAACCGCCAGTGGTTGATGAATCGCCAGACGACCCAGAGCCCACCCAGTGCTGAGACCAGATACATATACTGCGCCTCGGATCCCTCCCGAGTAATCGCCCGCTCGACGACGAGAGCCGAGTCGTCCTCAAGGGTACCAAACGTGTTCACTCGATCGCCTATCTCGAGTGGAGCGTCGATGTTCCCGGTCGCTGTGTTTACATCGACGAGAACAAACTGCCCGTAGCCGCTGGCGCGTGTCGCAATTACAACTGGGTCGGTATCAACGACGAATCCGCCGAGGATGACTTGCTCACCCACATATTCCTCGGGTGTCGGCGTCACATCGCTTTCGTCTGGATATGCACCCTCCAGTGGATCACCAGTTGTTGTGCCCGCTAGGACTAGACTGCCGGTCAAGAGTGCAACAAGGATGATCCCGGCGAGAATGCGGCCAAATTGGCTATACGGCTCCGTCATCGGTGTTCCTCAATTTGAGGGTGTAGCGACGGCAAATGTCTTCTGATCCGATCGCTACTGGTATCAGGAACATCTTCGTCACAGCTGATTTTGATATGCATTAGACAACTTGAAAACCGAACGAGGATATTCAGGCGACCGCTGCGGATATCCAACACGCTTATCCAATGGTAATCGAATGCTCTCGATGGCGGGTGAGTGGACGACTGTCGTCTCGGCAGTTTCCACCGACTGAGACATCGCACCCACCCGCCACTCTCGGTGATTGAGTTGTCGTCGCGCCAATCGACACTTGATCGCCTGCTCATTGCCCCCCAGATGAGCTCCACCGCTGGCCCATTGCCAGCGGTTTCAACTGAAGCCGTAGCGTGGAGTCCCCTTCCTCAAGGAACGATCGAAACGTGTGAGTAGTATGGGGTAGTTGACACGGCGTCAGGAGTTCGATTTCACAGGTCGTTCCGAGGGCAATGAGTGTGGTGGCATCGACGTGAATTGATATTATAACTCGCGTGCGCTGTCAACGTCAGCTGCGAGATCGGCGGGTGGCAGTTGGCTCGTTAGATTCCGTTCGCGGGCGATTTCAAGCCACTCTGCGATGCTTATCCCGGCGATTCGGGCGGCCTGATTTGTCGATATCTCTCCAGTCTGATACTGCTCGACTGCGAACCGAATCCGGAGATCCGCAAGGCGTTCACGCAGCGCTTTCCGGATTACCTTGCTCTTGTCCTCGTCAAGTAGCATTGCGACTTCGTTGAGGTTATCTTCGTCCTCGTCGGGAATGCAGGCGCTGATCGATGGCATTGTATATCAAGTCGGACACTGAACTGCAAAAATTCACCGCCGAGATTCGTCGGCAGTGGACGCCGTAGCACCGCTGTGTAGGTGGATCTGCTGGCGACGCCCTATTTGGCTACACCGAAGACACAGACGATTCCCGCAAGTTGGACGAAAGAGAATGCTCCCCCGTCATAGTCCCGACCAATTATACTTGTCACTGGTATCTATGGTATATGGACGAACTCGAGCAAATCAGTATTCCAACGCCGTTCAGCGTCGGTCGAGTCAACTGCTACCTGCTTCCAGGCGACGAGCTCACCCTGTTAGATCCCGGCCCCTCAACGCCCGATGCATACGAGGCCCTCGAAAGCGGTCTGACGCAGGCAGGGTATCGAATTGACGATGTTGATCAAATCCTCATCTCGCATCCCCACATGGATCACTTCGGGCAGGTGCGTCGCATTCAGTCAGAGTCGAACGCGCGCGTCCTCGCCCACGAGGATGCCGTAGCGCGACTTGCGGATCCGCTCGAGCACTTCTCCCACGAGCAAGCGTTCTTCAGACCGTTCCTCATGTCTATGGGCGTTCCCGAACAGATCGTGGATACAGTAGTTGGCCTTCCGGAAGCGTACACTGAGTTTCAAGAACCCGTCGACGTTGACCGCGAGCTGAAAGATGGCGACGATGTTGCCGCCGGGATCGACCTAACCGCTGTGCACACCCCTGGCCATTCGCCGGGCTCGGTCTGTTATGTAGCACCAGCTGCGGACGTTGCGTTCACTGGCGATCACGTCTTAGCAGATGTCACTCCGAATCCCCTCCTGACGCTTGATCCCACCGCAGACACCAACCGAACACGAAGTCTCCCGCTGTACCTCGACTCGCTCCGGAAACTCCTCGAGGTCGACGTAACCGTTGGGTACGGCGGTCACAGCGAACCGATGCCTGATCTTTCCGGCCGCATCCGCGAGACGATTGAACACCATCAGGCCCGCAAAGAACGTATCGCAGCCATGCTCGCAGAGCAGGAACCGGCGACTGCATATGACCTCATGCAAGAGATGTTTCCAGATCTTCCGGCTACGGAAATGTTCCCGGGCATGTCCGAGGTGATTGGTCATCTTGATCTCTTGGAAGATGAAGATCGTGTCAAGATTAGTGATGTGGATGGCGTGCAGCGCTACGCGTCCGCTTAAACCCTTGTAGTACGGTGTTCGCTACGCCGCACCAAGCGCAGACATCTTTAGAACGTCGCTATCGACTTCGTCTGATTTTATCGCTCATTCAATATGATCCTCTGTAGCGATTCGCGTACGGCGGAACATTACGGCCAAAAAGTATAATCACCGTTGGTGTTCAGGATTGGTTATAGATGAGGATAATGAGGAGTGCTGTAGTTGCGTGTTTCGCCACGCTCATACTATTATGTTTGCTAACAGGTATGGCGGTCGCGGAGACAGCTACTATCGAGACGGATAGTACGAACACAACTGACGGGGATACGATCGTGGTCTCCGGCCAACTCACCCTGCCGGACGGTGAGCCGGCGCCTGGCGGGATGGTGTTGGTTATTACCGATAACGGAACGGAGACGATGGATGTCGATGATGACGGGTCATACGAGCTGACCCTTCCGGAACAGGACGAGCCGCACGACGTTCAGTACTACCACGATAGCGATTTAGACTTCCCGCATGATGGGGTCGCCGACGTGTATGCAATTTCCAGTGTCCCCGGCAACGAGGATACAGAACTCGGGACGACTCAGCTCCCAATGGGCCATCTGGTCGAAGCCACGGTCGTGACCCCGGATGGCGAGCCGGTGGCTGACGCAGACGTGTCCCTTCAGCACATTAACAAGGCCGCCAACGCGTCGGCCGGCTTCGGCGGGGCGACGAACGACGACGGCGTTTTCTATCCCCGGGAGCCACCTGGCCTCGAACTGAACGGAACGGTCGAGGTCGAAGTACAACCACCTGAAGACGACAACCGCTTCGTCGAGCAAACCTCCGAACGGACGCTCGATGTCACCGAGAACAAAACGCCAGAGATCGAACTCGAGCAAAAAGACCTCGTCGCCCAGATCGACACTGAGCCGTCGGCACCAGACGTCAACGAAGAGATCACGTTCGACGGCACCGAGTCGATCGGTGAGATCAAAGACTACGAGTGGGAGTTCGGTGACGGGGAAAATGACACCGGCGATAACGTCACGCACTCGTTCGACGAGATCAACACCCACGAGGTCACGTTAACGGTGACCGACGACGAGGGTGAGACGGCAACGACCACCGAGTCGATGTCCGTCGGTGGCCATACCCTGATCGAACACAGTGATGGCTCCACGACGAGCGGTGATGGAATGTATGCCGACATACCGACGATCCACACGAGCGAGTACGGGGAGGCGATAGATATCGGTGGCGACGCCGACACGGCGTTCCAGATTCATAACACCGACACCGGTGAGTCGATTACTGTCACGCCCAAGGAGAGCGACGACACCGTCTCGGCCGAGTTCGTCGACTTCTTCCTGTACGACTCGTCCGGGGCGATCGACCCCGACGAAGATCTGGCTATCTGGGCCCAAGGGGAGGATGGCGATGAAGAAATCCCAGTCGACGTGGCCGGTGACCTCGAGATGTTCGAGAATGAGGACACGTTCTCGCCGTACGAGGTGGCACTCGTCGATACCGAACACGATGGGGCGATCGATACGACTGATGAACGGTTGATGGGAATCGGCTACGAAGCCGAGTTCGAACAGGACGGTACGGAGGGCGAAGTCAACGTCACGATTCCGCGCGACGACGAGGTCAACGAGGAGTGGGACGTGACGTTTGGCGTGTACGGTGAGCATGCTGGCGAGATGCTCGTCGAACAGTCCGTTGCGAACGACGCCGACGCAGACGTGTTCGAGTTTACCGTCGACGTGAGCGATATCGATGATGGAGAGTACACGTGGGGACTTGACCTCGAGAAAAGCGAACAAGAACCACACGTGCAGTGGCTGTACGGGCACGAAGATTTCACCGTTGGTGAGGGTGCGCTCGAGGCGGCGTTTGATGTCGACCCGACCGAACCCGAACTGGGCGAAACGGTGACGTTCGATGCGTCTGCCTCGAGTGGCGACATCGAAGCCTACGAGTGGACGTTCGGCGATGGAACGGAGAAAACCGGCGAGACGGTCAATCACACGTTCGACGACGTCGATACCCATGAGGTCGAGTTGACCATCACGGATGCCGACGGAGCCACTGCGACGACCACCGAGTCGGTCTCCGTCGGTGGCCATACCCTGATCGAACACAGTGATGGCTCCACGACGAGTGGCGATGGAATGTTTGCAGATCAACCAACTATTCGAGTGGGTGAGTATGGGGAGACATTCGAGGTCGGTGGCGAAGCTGACACTGCGTTCCAAATTCGAAACACGGACACCAATGAATCGGTCACCGTGACACCGGACGATAGTGCAGACACCGTGTCGGCGAACTATCTCGATTTCTCCCTGTACAAGTCGTCAGGGGAACTCCGAGATGCGGAAGACCGCACTGTCCGGGCAATCGGATCCGAGGACACTGTAGAGCTTCCTGTCACTGTCGAGGGCGACCTCGAGATGTTCGAAACTGAGGAGACGTTCTCGACGTACGAGGTAACACTCGTCGATACCGAACATGATGAGCCGATCGATACGACTGATGAACGGCTGATGGGCATCGGCTACGAAGCCGAGCTCGAACAGGACGGGACTGCTGGCGAAATTAACGTCACGATTCCGCGCGACGACGAGGTCAACGAGGAGTGGAACGTGACGTTTGGCGTGTACGGTGAGCATGCCGGCGAGACGCTCGTCGAACGGTCCGTCGAGAACGACGCTGACGCTGACGCGTTCGAGTTCACCGTCGATGTGAGGGATATCGATGGCGGAGAGTACACGTGGGGGCTTGAGATAGAAAAGCCCGAGCAGGAGCCACATGTGCAGTGGCTGTACGCGTATGAAGGCTTTACCGTTGGTGAGGGTGAGGTCAACGCAGAGTTCGATGTCGAGCCGACTGAGCCCGAGCTGGGGGAGACGGTGTCATTCGATGCGTCTGCCTCGAGTAGCGACATCGATTCCTACGAGTGGACGTTCAGCGATGGAACGGAGAAAACCGGCGAGACGGTCAATCACACGTTCGACGACGTCGATATCTACGAGGTCGAATTGACGGTCATCGACTCGAGCGGCGAGACGGCAACAACGACGGAAACGGTATCCGTCGGCGGCCACACGGCGATCGAACACGGGGACGGTGCCGGGACGAGCGGCGATGGAATGTTCGCAGACGCCCCGACGATCCGCACGAGCGAATTTGGGGAGACGGTGGACATCGGTGGCGACGCCGACACCGCGTTCCAAATTCGCAACACGGACACCGATGAATCGGTTACCGTGACACCGAACGAGAGCGCCGACACGGTGTCGGCCGATTGGGTCTCGTTCTTCCTGTACGACTCCTCGGGGGAGATGATTCCCGACGAGGCGCACGTACGAGCGTCCGGGACTGAGTCAGGTGAAACCCTTTCAGTCGACCTTGAGGGGGACCTCGAGCTGTTCGAGAACGAAAACACGTTCGCGACGTACGAAGTCGCCCTCATTGATGGCGACGGCGAGCCAATCGATTCAGCTGGTGAACGACTAATGGGGGTCGGCTACGAAGCCGAACTCGAGCAGGACGGTACAGAGGACGAAGTCAACGTCACGATCCCACGCGACGACGAGATCGACGAGTCATGGAACGTGACGTTCGAGCTGCTGAACACCGAGACCGGCGAGATCATCACCAAGGTCCCTGTCGAGAACGACGCCGATGCTACCACGTTCGAGTTCACCGTCGATGTGAGCGACATCGAAGACGGCGAGTACACCTGGGAGCTAGCGCTCGACAAATCCGACCAGGACCCGCTCGTTCAGCGTATCCACGATGTTGACGACTTCATCATCGGCGACATCGAACGCGAAATCCTCATCGAACCGTATTTCGAGGTCTCGGATGAGACGCCGAGCGTCGACGACGACGTTACGTTCGACGCGTCCGATGCGATTGCACTCGAGGACGACGAAGAGATTGAGTTCGATAGCTACAGTTGGGATTTCGACGACGGAACGGAGACGACAATGGAGGACTCGGTCACCAATCACACCTTCGACGAGCCTGGCGAGTATAACGTCACCGCGACGTTCAGTGCGGGTGGCGAGACCAAAACCGACACACGCACAGTGACCGTCAGCGAACCGGTTGATCCGGCGTCCCTTGACGTCGACGATCTCGAGCCCGTAGAGAAAACCGTCGAACAGGGTGACGACATCGATGTCTCTGCAACTGTTACGAACACTGGTGACGAAGAGGCAACCCAGAAGGTCAAATTCGACCTGGATGACGAGGTCCTCGGAACCAAATCCGTTACGCTCGGAGCCGGAGAAACCGAGACAGTCACCTTCGAAGACATTGACACAGCCGGGTTGGACCCAGATGAGTACACGTACGGGGTCTTCAGCGAGGACGACAGTCAGACGTCGGTCCTCACCGTCATGGAACCAGCGTTCTTCGCCGTTACGATCGACGAGTCCGATGTCCCTGACGAAATCGGACAGGGCGATGAGCTGGCGGTCCCCGTCACTGTCGAAAACACCGGTGATGAATCGGATATCCAGCGCATTGAACTCGATATCGACGACGATGTCGATGTCGATGCCGAAGAAGTCGAACTTACCGGCGGCGAGAGTGAACAAGTCACGCTCACGCACAACGTTTCGGCCGACGCGGTAGCGGAAGAGACTGCAGTTGAGGTGCGGAGCGCCGACGATGAAGCCACGACGACCGTCGACATCTACTCGACAGAGAACTACACAATACAGAGTGTCGATACCTCGGCACCGGTGACCGTAGGCGACGTCCTAGAGTTCGATGTCAAGATCGAGAACGTTGGCGATGGCGTTGATAGCCAGACGCTGGAGTTCGAGATCGGCGACGAGACGCACAATGAGACGGTCGCTATCGATCCCGGCGCGACGGAGACCCATACGTTCGAATACGAGACTAACGGGAGCGACACACCCGGCGTCTCGGCAGACGTCACCACCGAAGACGACGAGACAACGGTGAGCGCTCGCGTTCAGTCGGCCGAGCCCGCGACGGTTGAAATCCTTGATGCCGATGTACCAACGGATGCAACCCAGGGCGAGACAATCAACGTTGACGCGACCGTCGAGAACACCGGTGATCTCGAGGGTGAGGATACAGTCGAACTCTACGTTGGTGACGATGTGGTAGTCACCGAATCGATCGAACTCGATGGCGGCGAAACGGAGACTGTCAGCCTTGAGTACGAACTGCCACACGAGCCTCGTGCAGGCGTTCAGTCCGTCGACGTGACGACCGTCACCACCGACGACGTCGCGTTCGAGACTCTTGAAGTCGACTACGAAACCATCGAGAGTGGTCTTACCGAGGCAGAGGCGGGCGACACCGTCTCCGTTGGGGCTGGCACGTACGAGGAATCTGTGACAGTCGAGACCGCAGACGTTCACATCCAGGCCATCGACGGCGCCGACGCAACCGTACTCGACCCGGTTGACGACGTTGGAATCGCGATCGAGGCTGAGAACGTGACCGTTGATCGGTTCACGATCGACGGCGATGGCTCCGGCACCGGTATCGCCGCCACCGCTGAAAATGCCGAGTTGATCCGAAACGCGTTTGTCGGTCTCGAGACCGGCGTCCACTTGAACGCGAGCGACGACCACTCCGTCGCCCATAACACGTTCACGGCGAGCGTCGAGACCGCGATTCTCGTCACTGCATCCGACGACAACGTGCTCGAGCGGAACACGATCTATGGTGAGAGCGAGATAGGAATCGCAACCACTGACGCCGGTACAGACAACGACGGCATTGTCATCGCGGATGGCGCTGACGGGACGGTCATCGAACGAAACACCCTCGACGTCGGCGGTGATGCCATCGTGCTCGAATCAGATGCAGGTGGTGCCAACACCGGGACGTCGAACAACCTCGAAGGGGACAACCTGAGCGTCGCCAACCATCTTAACCCGACTACCTTCGAGGGCAACGCGAACTACTATGACGGCGATCTCGACGATAGAACGATCGGCGAAGTCGAGGACGACCCGGTCGAGGACCGATACGAGGAGGCCACATACGACGTTGAGATCGGCGAAGTCACCGAGACGGTTGCCGTCGGTGACAAGCTGGAGGTCGAGGCGACCATCGAAAACGAGGGCGACTACGAAGGCCTACAAGACGTCGTGCTCGAACTCGATGGAACCGTCGTCGCGACGGCGGATGACCTGACGGTCGCCGAGGACGACGCGGCATCGGTCGAACTAACGTATGCGCCCACCGACGAGGACATCGATGAAGACGTCTCACTCACAGTTCGCAGCGACGATGACGCCGACGACACTTCGGTGACAGTCCAGAGCGCACCGGTGTTCGACGTGTTCGACCTTGACGCACCCCCAGAGGCCGAGCAAGGAGAGGACGTCCAAGTGACTGCGACCGTCGAAAACCTCGGTGGTGAAGCAACCCAGGACCTCGAACTCCGCCTTGGTGACGACCTTACGGACGACGACTCCTATACGGTGCTCGACACCGCATCGACCACGCTTGAGGAGAACGAGACGGTCGTTAGCTCCAACGCAACAATTCCCGACGACGACGCTGCCGGAATGGCGCTTCTCGGCGTCGCGAGCGAGGACGAACTGGATGAGACGACGTTCGACATCCTTGAAGCTGACGAAGAAGAAAAAGAAGAAGAGGGCTCGGGAGCACCGGCGCTGCCTCCGGCCCCATCCGAATCGGCGACCTTCGAGATAGGCTCGATCGACCTGCCAACGACGGTTGAGCCGGGTCAGGAGCTTACGATAACCGCCCCAGTCGAAAACGTCGGCGAAGAGGCCGGAATCACGGGCGTGATAGTTACGGTCTCCGACGACGTGATTGCAGAGGAGACGGTTGATCTCGACGCCGGAGCCGACGAGACCGTGACGTTCGACGTGACGGCACCCGAGGCACCCGGCGACGTTGACGTGGTGATCCAGATGCCGGACAGTGAGACGACCGGCACGTTCACTGTCGAAGCCGACGACGAAGTGGACGATGATGATGCAGCCACCGACCCGGCCGAAGAAGACGATTCCGACCCGGAAACTGACGACGAACCAGCTGACGATGGTACAGCCACCGACTCGGTTGAGGAGGACGACTCCGAACCCGAAACCGACGACTCCGTGCCCGGATTCGGGGTCGTGATGACCGTGGTTGCGTTACTTGTGGCTACGGTCACCCTTGGTCGTTATCGACACTGATACGTTCGTCTCCGGTTTGATTCCGGACTGATCCGACAATTTTAGCTTTTGATCTTCAGCAGATACTCTTACCACGGAACCGACTCCATCAGCGTGACAGTCCGTACACTCTTTACCTGAGATGTGGTGGGTATACTCATATCATGGCGGGCTCGAATTTCGATGGAGTGGAGTTGACTATCGATGGACAAATACGATCGAATCCGATTCAAACTCGCGAAGAGTGGGAGCAAGCGCGGGAGCGGGCAACCGCAGAGCCCGGCCAATTTCACGGAGCGATTGCAAAGCGGGAGATTCACTGGTATCATGAGTCTTCCACTGAGTGGCTATCATGGAACGATACTACAGAGACTTGGTCCGGATTCGACGCTCTGACCGGTGAACAGGTCGATCGACAGCACGCAGAATCTCACGAACCGTGGGACGTAGCGTTCGACGACTCGACAGCACCCCTGTACAAATGGTTCTCCGGTGGACTGACCAACGCCTGTTTTAACGAGGTCGACCGACATGTCCTCGCCGGCCACGGCGATGAAACGGCGTTTCATTTTGAGGGGGACCGGTGGGATCAATCAAAAAACGGTGGCCGTGGCGGACCCGTCGTCAGTGAGGGTGTATCACGGCGCGAGCTCCTTGTTCGCGTCGTTTCGGCCGCACAAGTGCTGACGAATCTTGGCCTCGAAAAAGGGGACCGGATCGCGCTGAACATGCCGAACATCATGGAGCAAATCTATTACACCGAGGCGGCGAGGCGTCTCGGGATCGTCTATACGCCGGTGTTCGGCGGGTTCAGCGACAAAACGCTGTCCGATCGCATCGCTCGGCTTGGTGCCGACGTGCTCCTCACAAGCGACGGTGGCTACCGGAACGCAGAGATCGTCCCGTACAAAGAACAGTATGCCGACCCTGCACTCGACAACTACCTTCCGACCGACACGGTACTGGAGATCGTCGATCGAACGCTTCACGAGCTCCCGGTTGATAGCCACCACGCCGAAACCATTCACAGTCACGTCAAGCGGGCGATCGCCGGCGAGGCGACCGTCAAACGGGGACAGGCAATGCGCGGGGTTGGAACGGCACTCTCCGAGTTCAATGATCTCTCGACCGAAGCGAAATCCGAGATCAGGACCGCCATTGCGCGGGCGTTGGTCGACTCAAACGAGCGGATTGAACGGGTCGTCGTCGTCGAGCATACGGGCCAGGAGATCCAGATGCACGAGCGCGATGAGTGGGCGTCGGATCTGATCGCCGACGCACAAGATGACATCTTGACGAACGCACAGGATGCAGGATTCAATGTCGAGACCTTCGATGACCTGTTCGGACTTTCAGATCGAGATCTAGTTCGAGCGCTTTGGGAAACGTCGCAACCCGAACCGGTGGACGCGGAATATCCGCTTTTCGTCATTTTCACGAGCGGATCGACGGGAAAACCCAAGGGCGTCGTTCACGTCCACGGAGGCTACACTGCGGGTATCGCACACACAATGAAGGTGTCGTTCGACGTCGTCCCGGGTGAAGATACGATATTCGTTATCGCCGATCCCGGCTGGATTACGGGCCAATCATACCTCATCAGCGCTTCGCTGACGACTCGGACGACAAGCATCCTGCTTGAGGGGGCACCCGTCTATCCGGATGCTGGTCGATTTAGTTCGGTAATTGAACGGTATGAGGCTACTGTGTTCAAAGCGGGCGTCACCTTCCTCAAAGGGATCATGGAAGACAACGAGAGCACCGGCGACGTCCGTAAGTGGAGTACCGACTCCCTTCGCGTTGCGACGTTCTGTGCCGAGCCAGTGAGTCCGTCGGTCCAGCAGTTCGGCATGGAAGAGATCTGTGAGTGGTACATCAACTCCTACTGGGCAACCGAACACGGCGGGATCGTCTGGACGCATTTCTTCGGCAACGAGGACTTCGAGTTACGGCCGGACGCACACACCTACCCACTACCGTGGATCTCCGGCGACGTCTGGGTCAAAGAGGAGGAGCATCCCGACGGTTCAGTTACGTGGCGCGAGGCAGAGCCCGAAGAGAAAGGCGAGATCGTCATCGAAGAGCCATACCCCTACCTGCTTCGGTACGTCTGGGGAGACCTCGAGAACTGGGATGGCACGGAGTGGAAGGCAAATTGGAACGGCAACGCGGAGCGGTTCGAAGACGAGTACTGGATCCAGAAGGACGGCGAGTACACGTATCTCCAAGGCGACTTCGCCAAACAGTATGAGGATCGATCGTTCAGCCTCCACGGCCGCTCTGACGAAGTGATCAACGTCTCCGGCCATCGGATGGGGACCGAAGAGATCGAGGGGGCGATTTTGCAGGACAAACAGATCAATCCCGATTCACCCGTTGCGAACGTGGTCGTAGTCGGTGCCGACCACCACGAGAAAGGACTGGCTCCCGTCGCCTTCGTACAGACGAAACCCGACGAACGACTTACGAATGATATCGAGGCTCGGTTGTCCCGACTAGTGAGAGAGGAGAAGGGTGTCACCGCGATACCTGACGCGTTCATCGAGGTTGAAGAGTTCCCCGAAACCCGATCCGGGAAGTACATGCGGCGGATGCTGACCGCGATGCTGAACCGTGAGGATATCGGAGATACGACGACGCTCAAGAACCCCGAATCGATCGAGCACATTCGCCCCAAATGTACACGATGGCGACGGCGCCAAGAGCTCGCCGTCGACCAAGAAATCCTCGAGCAGTACCGAAATATCGCCGTACAGTACAACGCCGTTCGAGGCACGGACAGTGAGACACGGATCGCAACGGTCACCATCGATAGCCCACCCGTAAACGCACTCAACGAGCGGGCACTCGATGAACTCAACACCGTCCTTGAACATCTCGACCGGCGCGAGGACGTCGGCGCAGTCGTCATTACGGGCGCTGGGCCGTCCAACTTCGTGGCCGGCGCGGACGTCGAGCAGTTCCTCGAGGAAGTTCATGAGTTCGACGAGGCGATTACGTTCCCGAACAAGGCCCACGAGGCCTTCCAGCGGATCGAGGAACTGTCGGTTCCGGTCGTCGCTGCAGTCAACGGCTCGGCTCTCGGAGGCGGGAACGAACTCCAACTCGCAGCCCACTATTCGGTTGCCGATCAGCACGCCGAGTTCGGCCAACCGGAACTCAATCTCAATCTGATCCCGGGCTACGGCGGCACCCAGCGACTGCCGCGCCTGCTGGGCGAGAAACGCGACACCGAGGGCGTCAGGGATGCCGTGGTGCTCATTACGAACGGGCGGACCGTCGACGCCGACACTGCCCTCGAGATGGGGCTCGTCGACGAACTCGAGACCGACCGGACGGCCCGTGCACGGGCGTCCGAACTCGCCCGGAAACACGTGATGGCTGCTGCGACAGGGGACGCAAGCGTACTGGCTGACGCTCGCGAACGGCGTCTTAAGAACCGATCGTCTTGGAACGACCCCGGTGAGTTCCCCGAGGAGGTCCTCGAGGACCCAATCGTCGAACGAAACCGAACCCAGTGCGAGCACAGAAGCGAGGGACGGTCGAAAGCGTTCGATCGGGCGATTGAGGCGATTCGAACCGGCTTCGAAGAAGGGATCGATGCCGGTTTGGAAAGCGAGGTGGTCCACTTCGCCGAAGCCGTCGTAGATCCCGACGGCGGAAAGCAAGGGATCGAGAAGTTCCTCGAGCGGGCGAGTGAGCCGCTGCCGACCCGGGGGCGATTCAAGCCCTCGCCGGCAGAGGAAACTGAACTGCTCGAGTCAGGCGACCTCCTGTCGCCGGGTGAGCCGTTTTTCCCCGGAGTCGATGAGATTCCTGACTACCAGTACGCACAGGCCGTCATCAAAGACGACGAAACTGGCGAGGCTGCACACGGTGATCCGAAGGAAGCGGAGGTCGAGGAGATCATTCCCGTCGAAGAGCCGGGGCCGAACGAAGTCTTGCTGTACGTCCTCGCGAGCGAAGTCAACTTCAACGATATCTGGGCGATCACTGGGATCCCCGTGAGCCAGTTCGACGCGCACGACCAGGACTACCACATCACTGGCAGCGGTGGTGTCGCACTCGTCGTGGACGCTGGCGAGGGAGTGATCCGCGAAGGGCGTGTGACGGTTGGCGATCTGGTGACGATCTACTCGGGCCAAAGCGAGCTGCTCTCGCCTACGATGGGACTCGATCCGATGTATGCTGGATTCTCGATTCAAGGGTACGAAGGGCCCAACGGCAGCCATCAGCAGTTCATGCTCGCACAGGGGCCACAGGTCCTCCCGATTCCACAGGAGGCGACGATCGAACAGGCAGGTGCGTATGTTCTTGCGATGGGGACTGTCTGGCGAGCGCTGTTTACGACACTCGACATCGACTCCGGGACGACAATGTTCGTCGAGGGTGCCTCAACCGGCACTGGATGGGAGACGACGAAGCTGGCGACGCGCAACGACGTCGATGTCACAGGGCTGTGCTCGAGCGCCGAGCGTGCCGAGCGCATCGAGACGCTGGATGCTGAGGCGATCGACCGAACTAACGAGCCATACGACGATATCTGGGGACAGATTCCGAAAGATCCCGACGAGTGGACGGAATGGAAAGCAAACGGGAAACCGTTCGTCGAAGCCTTCGAGGATCATCATAACGGTCGACGCGCCGAGTACGCTGTGAGTCACGCCGGCGAGCTATCGTTTCCACGAACGTTCCAGCTGCTCGGCGAGGGCGGTAAACTCGCGTTCTATGGTGCTTCCACGGGATACCACCTTACGTTCCTCGGAAAGCCTGGTGCGTCCACGCCGGCCGAGATGTTCGAGCGATCGGACATCCGCGCGGGCGATGGGGTTCTCGTCTACTATGGCACGGATACCGGCCCCGATGACATCGTCGACGAGACGGGACTGCGCGCCATCGAAGACGCTCGAGAGGCGGGTACGCGGATCGTGGTTGTCACCTACACCGACGAACAACAGGAGTTCGTCGAGTCGCTCGGCTACGGCGACGCAGTCGAAGGAACCGTCAGCATCGAGGGTCTGAAGCGCCGCAATGACGACTTCCGGTGGCCGGACACGCTCCCGGAATTGCCGGACGCACAGGACGATCCGGAGGCGTTCAGACGGACGGTTCAGGCGTTTACCGACGACGTGTTCAAGCCGCTTGGACAGGCAGTAGGTGAACACCTCCGAACCCCGAAGAATCCACGCGGCTATCCCGATATCGTCTTTGAGCGCGCTGACCACGATGCCCTCTTCGTGAGTACAATGCTCACGAAGCCCCACACTGGGTGCGTGGTGTACAGCGAGAACCTCGAAGATACACGTTATTCGATGTACGCACCGCAGGTCTGGATGCGCCAGCGTGATATCCTGATGCCGACAGCAGAGATCCTCGGAACCCACCTGAGTAACGCCTATGAAGTCGAACAACTGAACGAAGCGATCGATGCTGGAGAGATTGATCTGACCGATCCGGAAGTCGTCGATTGGGCGTCTCTGCCCGCAGCACATCAGGCAATGTGGGACAACGAACACGAGGCGAGTAGCTACGTCGTCGAGCACGCGCTCCCGGACGAACACCTCACAACGAAAGAAGAGCTGTTCCTCGCGTGGGCTGCTCAATCTGAGTAGCGACTCAGCTGCTCTCTGGGGAACTTGCAGGCTCTGACGTCTCGGCTGATCACGCTGGGAATTTCTTTGGGGCTCCAGACACCCAGTCGCTCAACGCCTCATCCGAAGCGCCAATACGCGGCGGCCGCAAACGACAGGCCATATGATGACGCCCCTTCGACCCGCTCGGTTTCCGTAGGCTCACCCCACAGTGGAGGTATTTCACCCAACTCAAAACGTCGTCCACCCAACGACGCTAACGCCGTCCATCCGCTCGAAGTGGTCGACGTTCGCTGTCAGCACCGACAGTTGCTCGACCGTTGCCGTCGCCCCGATATAAACGTCGTGGAGGTCATGGAGCGGGGTCCTCTATCGTCGTAACTCGCTGATCATGTCGGCCGCAGCGGTCGCGACTGCACGGTCGATGTCGACGAGTTTGAACTGGTCAAGGAACCGTTGAGGTCCAGGTCAACTCCGTCAGTCGATAACGGCAACCGTCTCCGTGGCCGTGTCGGCCCCTGTGTCGACGACGACGGGGAACTCTTCACGACCGCCAGCGGGCTCCCCTGCCTGAAACGTCAGCGTGAACGTGGACGATTCGCCGGGGGCAAGCGTGCGCATTACGCTATCTTCGACCTGTGGAGTATGACCGACGATGAGTTCGATATCGGTCGTTCCGGCCTCGTCGCCGACGTTCTCGATTGTGGTGTCGACCTCGAGTGTTTCTCCGCCGCCGACCGGCGAGTTCGTCGACGTTTCCATCACGTTAAACGTCGCGGGGATCGGTTCCTCGTCTTCGACTACGACGGTTTCCGTGGCCGTGTCAGCCCCCGTATCGACGACGACGGGAAACTCTTCACGACCGCCGGTGGGGTCTCCTGCCTGAAACGTCAGCGTGAACGTGGACGATTCGCCTGGATCGAGGGTGCGCATCACACTGTCTTCGACCTGCGGATCGTGCCCGACGATAAGTTCGATGTCCGTCCGTCCCGTTTCATCCCCGATATTCTCAATTATCGTATCAACCTCGAGCGTTTCTCCGCCCCCGATGGGCGAGTTCGTCGACATCTCCATCACGTTGAATGTAGCGGGGGTCGGTTCTTCGTCCTCAACGACGATCGTGAACTCGACGGAGTCGTCCTCAGTGGAGACTTCGCCAGGAAAGACCTCTCGCCCCCTAGCGGGATCCCCGGCCTCGAACGTCAGTGGAACAGCGGCCGATTCGCCGGGTTGAAGGCCCACGGTCCGTGAGTCGACAAGTTCGGGATCGTGGCCGACGACGAGTTCGACCTCCGTCGAGGCAGGCTCAGCGCTCGTGTTCTCGACTGTGGCTTCCACCTCGAGCGTCTCACCACCGGCGATTGGCGAATTGGTCTGCACGCTCGAGATTTCGAACGTCGGCCCCTCATCGGGGTAGTCGAACTCCCAGCGGTCGGAGTCGACGACGGCTCCGTATTCATTTACCACCCATGCCATGATCCCTTCAGGAACGATTTCGGACGCGTCGGGCGCGATACTCGCCGTGTCTTCGTCCCCGTCGACATCGGAGATCTCGATGATGTGGTCCGACGCAAGTGCCCACCAGATCACGCGGTCCAATTCTCCGTTTGGATCAGCTACGTCGAGTTCACAATCCAGTGTTGCTCCCTCTTCCAATGGGCGGCTTTCGTCTGGGGATGGACGGGCGTCGTGGATGTGTGGAGACCCGATGCCATCGGAACTGGTCTCGATTGTCCACGTGGTGGTAGTTTCTTCATCGGGATCGATAGTAGCGGTGACTTCACAGTCTTCGTCAACCGTGTACTGCCAAAATTCAGTTCCTTGGTGCTCGCGGTAGGCACTGTACCACGGTCCCATAGACAATCCGGTGGAGCCATCGTCAACTGCCCATTCCGGCCCGGACGAGCCTGCCGCGTCACCGGTGTCAACCTCGAACATGAGACGTGTGTCTGGTTGCACTGTCAGGTCACTCTCGGGTGGTCGTACACGCGCATTGTTCTGCGCAGTTCCGATCGCCGAGGCACTCCCCAAGGCACCACTTGCGGCGATTCCGACGAGGAGATGCCGCCGGTGTAGTTGCTCCCCATACATGGTCTACTACTAGCGGCGATGTCTTTTCTGGTAAACTATTCGTTCGTCTTATCAAATCAACAAATCATTTCGAAAACACGATGACGCTCAGTTTGTGCGAGCGGTGATGGCCGGTGGTCACTCCCGTTCGATTGATGCGCGCCTTGTAAGTGCGCGTTTCCACGGTTGCTACAGCCAGAGAACGATTCTCGAACTGGACGGACGCCACATATTGCTCGTGCAGCGGCGAGCAGCGTGGGGCTGTCTCGTCCGCTTTTTGTCCGGAGACGCATCCTCATCCCGTATTTTCCCATGTATCGGGGCGTGCTCGAGATGACCGTCGAGATGTGCGTATAAACGGCGAGCAAGACAACTACACCATGGTGGATTCACTGAGTACCAGCGCAGAAGCTTCGTGAAAAAACCCGACAGAGTGCTCAAGCATATCGGGTTCGATCGTGACGAGCAGATTGACCGGCAGATGCCGTGCGAGCGCTTCCGTGACCCTGACTGTTGGCAGGGAAACCTGCAGCGCCGTTCTCGATTTCGAAAAATTGCGTTGGACGTGATACAGAGTGCGAGTGCATACCCGCGTCTTCAGGCGCTGGAGGATGTCAACGTTCGAACCCTGACAAGATTGGTAGTAATATAATGTGAGAGCGGACGTGAGAGGTCGTATGGCGCTCGATCACGTCGAAACTCTCGAATGTACGGTCTGTGGGGCGACGTACGACCCCGACCAGATTATTTACACCTGTCCGGAACATGATGGCGTCGCCGGCATTCTCGAGGTCGTGTACGACTACGATGTCATTCACGACCGGTTCGATGCCCCGCTTGACGGTGACATCCGAAGCCAATGGAAATACCAGGCGTTCCTCCCAGTAGATACGGAGGCGACGCCGGTCGCGCTCAACGAGGGCGGGACAGACCTGCTCGACACACCCCGATTGGGGGCGGAACTCGGTGTCGACATTAACGTGAAAAACGACGGCCGAAACCCGACGGGCTGTTTCAAGGACCGTGCGACCAGCGTCGCCGTCACCAAGGCACGCCATGCCGGCCAGGACGTCGTCACCTGCGCGTCGACAGGGAATGCTGCCGCGTCGCTCGCAGGTTACGCGGCACGGGCCGGCCTTGATTGTCGTATTTTCGTGCCTGAGAGCGCCCCCGAAGGAAAACTCGTCCAGCCCCGCGTCTACGGGGCGGACGTTCTCGCGGTCGCTGGGAGTTACGACGAGGCATACGATCTGAGTATGGATGTAACCGACTCCTATGGATGGTACAACCGGAACGCCGCAATCAACCCCTTCCAAATCGAAGGCAAGCGGACTGTGGGCCACGAACTTGCCGAGCAAACTCAGGATTCGATCCCAGACTGGGTCGTCTTCTCCATGGGCGACGGCTGTACCATCGCCGGCTGCTGGAAGGGACTCCGGGAGTTCGCCGAGCTGGGGTACGTCGACGACACACCAAAAATGCTCGGTGTACAGCCCGAAGGGGCAAGCGCGATCCACGATGCATTTCACGGCCACGACGAGGTCGACGACGTTGCGGACACACTCGCTGACGCAGTCGCCGTTGGCCGCCCCCGGAATACGCTCAAAGCCTGCCGCGCACTCGCAGAGAGCGGTGGGACCGCGCTGACCGTGACCGATGACGATATCCTCGCGGCAGAGACCCTGCTCGGACGCGCGGAAGGAATATACGCCGAACCAGCGGGTGCGGCCCCCATCGCTGGCATTCGTCGGGCCCGCGAGCAGGGGATCATCAGCCGTGATGAGTCGGTCGTCGCAGTTGTCACCGGCATCGGGCTGAAGGACACCGCCGGGGCAGAGCGGGCGGTCGGCGATGTGATCCGCATTGAACCGACGCTCGACGACGTTACGAACCAGTACGGAACGGCAAAGAAGGAGCGGCGAGGACGATCCTGACAACAGAGGTCTCCAAGTTCGACTGACTCAAGAGAAGCCGTAGTATTGTCGTTCAATTTCCCAGCAGCTTGGCCTCCCCTAGTGGAGGTGCTCATGCAGGTCGTGGCTGACGTCTCCGGTGAACTCCTCGAGCCGACCGTTCTGTCGCTGCAATTTTTGTTTGCGTTCCTTGTGGATGGTGATATCGTGCGTACTGAGTGCCAAGAGTTGGCACAATTTGACTAGGTTTAGCTTCCCACGTTATTAGTACTTAGTACTAACAAAAGGAGCTGAGCGTCTACCACCCCAACTCTCAGCAAATGGAATGATTGTGTAGTGACATCCTCCCCCGGCGTGAACGCCGGGGCTTCCCGTACCACAGGTGGGTATTTACCGGTCTACGACGCGACCTGTTCTCTCGAGCGTCCCACGGCTCAACTGTCCGATATCGTCTTTGACGTCGTCGTACGTCTCCCAGTCGAGGACGCCTGCACTCGTGACGTTGGCGAGCCGCCGGCGCTCTTCGAGGTGATCCCTGACAACGCCGCTGAAACTGCGATCGCCCTTTTCGCTTTGAGTTCGTGTTAGATGCTGCCGGAAAGTACGATGTTCTTGCTCAGTGATTGCGTATGGATACCATACAAAATAGGATTTTGCGGCGGTCGATTCGAGTCGGCGCTTCGCCCGCGAATATCCGATCGATACTGGTCACTGTTCGGCCGACAGGCAGCTGTCTCATCGCACAGATTCCAGTGACCGCCGCACCTCGAGCGACGGCGAAACCACCATTGCACGCTGCGATTCGTTCGTCCGAAACGTCCCTCGAGGTGCTGAAGATGAGCATGCCGAAAGCAATGTCCTCTAAACGAGCGGTTTGATCGCTCTGTACCGGGCATCCCAGAAGAATTTCGTTTCTACTGTTTAGAGATGGTCACCCTCTCGGTATATCAGACTCCTAATCAGTGTTTTATTCTGACTCTACTGTTTGGTGGTCGACTATAATTTCATGCTATATTCTGACAGGCACGTTATACCTAAGATATAATATCTAAATGTTACTTTCGCACTATGCGACTTGATAGACGGTCAGTACTCAAAGGAATCGGCGCCGCCGGGGCAACGCTCCTCGTATCCGGGGTCGCGTCGGCAAGCGACGGACAAGCACGCTATATTGCCCAGACGAACAACCGTGGCGCGGACGTGGAGTCCGCCGGATTCGAGGTTCTGAACGAACTTGCCGATGGTGAACTCTTGTTGGTAAAAGGACCCGAAGACGCTGTCGACAACCTCAAAGACACCAACGGGGTCACCGCTGCTGTACGAGATCTCGAACTCGAACTCGAACCGGTACTCGAGGACGACCACGACGAAATTCCAGACGACCCCGACGACGTCTATGACGAACTACTGTGGGACAAACAGATACAGGACGTACGCGAAGCGCAGGCACACGCAACGGGCGAGGGGACGACGGTCGCGATCATCGATACCGGTGTCGACGAGAACCATCCTGACCTCAAAAATCTCGATGACGAGGCCAGCGCCGCGATCATCGATGGCGACATTGCATCTCACAAGGGGGACCCCGACGGGCACGGCACCCATGTCGCGGGGACGGTCGCCGCAACGGGTGATGAAGTAATGACGGGGACGGCGCCCGACGCAACGATTGTCTCCGTCGACGTGCTGGGCTACGGTACCGGCTCGTTCGGCGACATCATGGTCGGGATGGAGCACGCCGCCGACGTCGACGCGGACGCTGCGAACATCAGTCTCGGCTTCATGATAGCACCTCAGGAGTTCGCCGAATCCGAGGACAACGTCGGAATGTACCGGCGGATATTCGAGCCGGTCGCGAACTACGGGCAGCGCAAGGGTACACTGTACGTCGGGTCGGCTGGTAACGACGAGACGGACCTCCAGGGCGGCTGGCTCCGCCTCTGGAATGGGCTATCGGGCGTCATCGGCGTCAGTGCCACCGGACCGAACGACAAACTCTCATTCTACTCGAACTGGGGGCGGAACGACGTCGATGTAGGCGCCCCGGGCGGTGGCTACGAAACCGAGCAAAAGTCACTTGACCCGGAGGCGGATGTTGAGTGGCCGCACCCGCTTAACCTCGTGTTCTCGACCTATCCCGGCGGGTACAACTGGTTAGCGGGGACGTCGATGGCGGCACCACAAGTCACCGGCCTCGCCGCCCTCGTTCGCGAACTCGACTCCGGAGCGAACCCACAACAGGTTCTACAGGCTGTTCGGCAGGGCGCGGAGGTCGCAGACAACCACGGTGACTCCGATCTCGGGGCAGGACGGGTGAACGCCCTGAAGACGATCGACCGCTTCGACTGACCGCTGGTGACGCGGCCAGTCGCCAGCGGGAGCGCCCGTTCCCCCTTTTGATCAGCAACCACCCAGCACGCGCGTCGACCCTATCTAACAAAAAATTATCAGTCAACGTAGCAGATAGAAATGATCGAGTCGTATCCTTGCTCGCCCAACCAGACAATGGGCCATCAGATCTAAGTGTAATTGAAAGGATTTCAGAACGTTCAATGTGCGTACACGGGGAGTACGAGACGAGATGGGCGGGTGGCGAACCGCGATTGAATACAATCCACGGCCGGTTTGGAAGGGATCGATGACAGGTTTTAGAATGAACCGTCGCGAGATGCTCAAAGCGACCGGCGCGGGAACGGTATTGGCTTCAAGCGGTCTCACGGCGGGAACGGCAGTCGGAGCAACCGGAGACGTCTCGTCTGAGGTAGATATCACGTTCGTGGAGGCCGATCCAGATGCGGGATTCAATTATCCGTATTATTTTTACGCGCCCCCGATCGACGACGACTACGAGCGACCGATTCTGGTCGAACCAAACAACACCGGAGGAACCTCGGACGACCTTGAAGATCACCGAGACGCGGCCGAAGCACTGATCGAGTGGCGGTCGGCCGAACTCAGCGATCCGCTCGGCGTTCCGATGCTCGTACCGGTGTTTCCTCGACCGTATTCGGAGCCAGTCGACTGGAGGCACTACGTCCATGCGCTCGACGTCGAGACTATGCAGATCGAATCCGGCGATCTCCACCGAGTCGATCTCCAATTAATCAGTATGATCGAGGATGCAAAGGCGAAACTCGCGGACCACTCGGTCCCGGTCGCCGACGATATCCTTATGGACGGGTTCTCAGCGTCCGGGAATTTCGTCAACCGATTCACGGTGCTCCACCCCGAATTGGTCCGATCCGTCACCGCTGGCGGGATCAACGGAACGGCGATCCTCCCGCTGTCCGACGCAAACGACCACACGCTGAACTACCAGATCGGCGTTGCCGATCTCGCGTCACTCGTCGGCGAGAACTTCGACGAGGAGGCTTGGACCGAGACAGCCCAGCTGGTCTACATGGGCGGAGACGACGAGAACGATACGATTCCGTATGATGACGCTTGGAACCAGACCCAACGGGAGGTCGCTCTCAACGTTTACGGCGAGCACATGCAAGAAGACCGGATGTCCTACTGTAAATCCGTGTACGACGAGGCCGGTGCGACCGGTCGAGTAACGACGTATCCGAACGTCGGTCACAGACCGATCGACGCCGAAATCGTCGACTTTCACCGCAAGCGCGTTGTTCCGCACTACATCGAGTTCGCGGCGCCGCCGTCCATCGGCGCAACGGCCGTCCAGGTGCGCGCGCTGACGACCGAATCGTCGACCTATGACGTTCGTGCCTTCGATGCGAACGGGAGTGACATTACGGCCGATCCCGCAGAACTCGATCCCGACGGGGAACTGGCGACGACGCTCGAGCTGACCGAGTCCCTGGCCGCAGGCGACACGATTGAACTCGCGCTTCTCGAAGACGGACAGACCGACTTAGAGCAGGCGCTGGCCAGCGAGACGGCCGCCGCGGCGGGCCGCGTCGAACTCGTCGAGACGCCGGCCGCCGGCGAATCGGAGGTGATCGTCGAATACGAACTTTCGTCGTCGTACGACCCAGCGGAAACGCCGCGACTCCGACTCGACACCGAGCAGGGCGGCGCAGCCGTGGGTCCCGAGTTGGCTCCGGGTGACGCCGGTACCGAAACGGTCGAGCTGTCGACGGATGCAAACGGCATTCCGTTCGAACAGACCAGGGAAGTCGTAGCAAAAATCGTCGATGACGATCCCTACGGCATCGATCCAGTTGCCATCGATACGGAGACGGTCGGGATGCCGGACGAGCCTGTAGTAACGGTCGAGACGACCGCCGACCCTGCTATACGTGAGGGTGAAGACGTTGCTGTCGACGCTCGAGTCCGAACGCTGGGCGGCGATTCGGACGACTTAGAGGAGGCTACCGTCTCCTTTGCGATCGATGGTGAGGGCGTGAGCGAGGAGTCGGTCTCGCTCGAGGTCGGCGAATCCCGGACGGCATCGACGGACCTCGAGACCGATTCAGACACGGACGTTGACGAACTCGCTGTCACGGCCAGCGTCGAAGGCGAATCCGATGCGACGACCGTGATCATCGCGGAGGAGCCGGCGCAGGGCGACGGAACGGGTGAGCAGCCGTATCGGATCGAGACCAGTCGAGAGCTAGCATACGTCCACTTCGAGCTGGATGACGACTACGAACTCGGCGCCGACATCGACCTCTCGGGCTACACCAATTTCTTCTCGCTCGGTCGTTCCGAGAAACCCTTCTCGGGCGTGCTCGATGGAACCGGCCACGAGATCAGTGGGTTGGCAATCGACTCGGCAGCCGACAACGTCGGACTGTTCAGTGACTTAGACGATGGTGAGGTCCGAAATCTCCGCCTACTCGACGTAACTATCACCGGCGGCGATTCCGTCGGTGGCGTCGTTGGGTCCGCCCACGGGTTGGGTACGTTCTCGAAGATCCACGTGTCCGGGAAAATTAATGGTGAGTTGAACGTCGGCGGACTCATCGGACGGACGACGACCGGTGACAACGATTCCAGCGAGGTCGAGATCGACCGTACCGCCGTCGATGCAACGGTCGTTGGTTCGAACACGGTTGGAGGGCTTCTCGGTCAGAGTTCTGGCGATTCAATCACAAGCTCCTACTCGCTCGGTCATCTCGAGAGTTCGTCCGATGTCGGTGGATTGATCGGTGCCGTCTATTTCGACCCGGCGCTCACTGCGTCGTATTCGGCGGCCGTCTTCGACAGTTCAGGTGGCGGCGGACTCATTGCAGGTGGGGATGAGGCTACGGTCGTCGACTCGTACTGGGATACGGAGACGACCGGACAGAGTACGTCGTTCGGCGACGGTGATGGCCTGTCAACCGCCGAACTGACCGGCGAGACCGCGGCAAGCGAACTGGACGGATTCGATTTCGACGCGGTCTGGACCGTGACCGACGAGTATCCGATGCTCAGTTGGGAGAGTCGCCTCGAGATCACCGCGGTCGAGGCCCCCGAGTCGCTCGAACCCGACGATCCGTTCGGCGTCTCCGTTACTGTCTCGAACGACTCTGACAGCGAACTTGACGACGACGTTGCACTCACGTTCGACGGGGGGCCGATCGACTCGATTCCGGTTACCCTCGACCCTGGCTCGTCGGAGACGGTCGAATTCGACGTCGAAACGGATGATCTCGAGTTCGGCGAGTACGACTACCTCCTCGAGTTGGACCAACACAGCGTGTCGAGAACGGTCAACCTCCTCTCCGACGAAGCGATTTTCGACATCACCGACGTCGACTTCCCGGATACGACCGTCGAGGGCACGGACGCTACGCTCGCCATCGAAGTGACCAATTTCGGGCCAGAAGACGAGCAATCGATCACGGCAACGATCGAAACCACCGATGGCGAGGAACTGTTAGCCGAACAGATCACCGATGTCTCACTGGCTCAGGAGGAAGTCTACGAGGACACGATCGAACTCGACACAGCGTCACTTTCGACCAGTGACTTCGAGTTGCTCGTTGAGACGGACGATACGGACACCAAGCTCTCCTTCAGTATCGTCGAGGGCTCCTATGCCGAATTTAGCGAGGTCCCGACCGAAGGGGATCAGGCAGTCACTGTGAACTACTCCGCATCGCCTGATATCCAAGACGAAGACTTGCGGCTTCGAGTCGGCGACGAACAGGATACGGAGATCACCGAGAGTCCTGCGACTGTGTCCCCCGGTGACGAAGAAGAGGAGGTCCCGTTACAACTCACGCGATATCTGGAGGCTGGGGAGTCTATTACTGTAGTCTTGCAACCTAGTGGAGGATACGATCCAGCCGCGTCGTTGGCCGCCGAAACGGTCGCCGTCGAACAGCCTGATGGCATCGTGCTTTCGGACATTTCGGCCCCATCGGAACTGATAATCGGCGATCCGTTCGAACCGATCGTCGAGGTCACGAACTACGGCGAGTCCGCAGTCGACGAGACTCTCGCGTTCGCGTTCGGCGATACCGAGGACGAGGAGTCGATCTCACTCGAGTCAGACGCGTCTACGACGGTCGAATTCACCGCTGAGACCGATGGCCTTGATCCGGGCACCCATGAGTACCTCCTCTACGTGGCCGATCAGACTGGCTCCGAGACGGTCGATCTGCTCCAGACCGATGAACCGGCGTTCGAAGTCACGGACTCCTTCGTGCCGACCCAAATCCCCGAAGGTGTGGAGGCGCATTTCTACGCCGAAGTGACTAATTTCGGGGCGGCAGACGAGCAAGACATTACCGCGACCATCACGGCCGACGGTGAGGAGGTCCTCTCCGAGATGCTCGGCGAAGTCTCGCTTGAGACGAACGAAGCGTGGGATGACCACCACGAGCTCGATACCGCGTCACTAGAGCACAGCGAGTACCTCATGACCGTCGAAACAGCGGATGCCACTGTCGAGTCTGCGTTCACGGTCGCCGAGGTGTCGATCGAACTCGCCGCCCAGCCCGAAGCCGGTGACACCGAGGTCGTCGTCGACTGTATCGTCTCACCGGAAATCGAAACTGAGTTCCACGTCCGCGTGAACGACGACTCCGGAACGGATCTGGCCGACAAATCAGTCGTTCTCGAACCGGGCGACGACAAAACGGGACTTACGATCCCGCTCGTTCGCGAACTCGAAGCGGACGAAGCAGTGACGAGTATCCTGTTGCCGCCGGACAGCTACGATCCCGACCGGGAGTTCCCCAGTGATACCCAAACGGTCGAATCGTCCGGTGGCGGTGGTGGTATCTCACTCCCAGCATCGTCGGAGGACGACGATCCTGAATCCGGTGACGAGCCAGATGACGAGGAAGACTCGGACGACCAGGACAGATCTGACGACCAAGACGAACCCGACGACGAGGAAAAGAGCGACGATCAGGACAGACCTGACGATCAAGACGAATCAGACGATGATGGAGAGGGCGACGAGACCACCGACGATGATTCGCCCGACCCCGATGCCGCTGACGATCAAGGGACCGGCGACGGCATGCCCGGCTTTGGGATCACCAGCACGCTCGGAACCATCGGCGGACTCGGTTATCTCATCAAACGTCGCCTCGAGGACGCCGACGAATCTGAGTAACGATTGAGGTCGTCGATCTGGATTCTTGCCTCGGGAATGGAACCGTCGTCGAGAACCGCACGCGTGTCGCCGAACGTGGATGTCTCGTTCTTGACGACACACCGGGAGTGACGAACAAAGAACTCGGGACCGATTATGTCGACCGATACCACCCCCGTGGAACGTCCGCGATACCAGCCCATTGGGATCGGCATCCTTGAGAGCGCACCGTTGAAACCGGCAGCCAATGACTCGCCACGTGACAGAAGCGCCTGTGACAGCACCGCGACCCCGATCACGGGGAGCTACCCGAAGCAGGTGCTGCTCGGAGAGGTGGGGTCGGAATCCACTGCCGATCGATAGCCCGTATTTCGGTGCAGGGAGGCCGCGCCATTTGCGGCGCAGCGGCCGTCACTCGACTGCTAGACACCGACAACTCGTCCCACGAGTCAGGGTTTGTCCGACTTGTGCATCCAGTCGAGGGCGGCTTGCAGTCCCTCCTCATCTCGAATCTCCCGGAATCGCTCCGCGGCTGTGGACTCCATGGTAAGGGCACCGACATACTCGTCGATGCGGCCGTACCGCCGGAATCCCTGGGTTTCCTGCACGCCGTTGAGTAGGTCCTTCGCGATGGCCACGGCCGTACTCGGGGTCTTCTTGATCATGTCGACTTCCGCGTCGACAGTCTCGTCCAGTTCGCCTTCGGGGACGACCCGATTGACCAGGCCCATCTCATCTGCGGTAGCTGCGTCAACAGTCTTCCCCGAGTAGAGCAGCTCCCGGGCGTCCTTCAGCGAGTCCGTCACGAACGGTAGGACGAACTTCGGCGGTGGTTCGCCGAAGTGCATATCGGGATAGCCGAACTCGGACCGCTCCGTCGCGAAAGTGAGATCACAGCAGATCGCGAGGTTGCATCCGCCGGCGACCGCGGGGCCGTCGACCGCTGCGATGACCGGAAGCCGCGCCGAAAAGATCGTCTCGAGGTGGGTCCGTTGATCAAGGATGTGTTCGTCGGTCGATCGCTCGACTTCAGCTTCACTGATGTCGTAGCCCGAAGAGAAGGCGCGGCCGTTCCCGCGCAGGACGACGACCCGGACGTCCTCGGTGGCCGCGGCGCGGTCGATCGCGGCCTCGAGTTCGCGCAGTAACTGCGGGTTCAACGCGTTGAGCGTGTCCGGACGATCCAGTGCGATTCGAGCCACGCCGTCGTCCACGGCGTACTCGAGATTGTTATACGTCCCCATAGAACACACATTTCGAGCCACCCGTATATATCGTCGGGCGCGCCGCAGCGGCGGAACGACCATCCAGTCACCGCCGAGCCGATTTCGATGCGATAGGTGAACATTCCGCGTGTAGAGCGAATAAGGAGCGGTGCCCAGTTCGAGATCGAACCTGAATTCCGGGTTACGACCGAAGCGATCGGGTCCGGAATAGCGCGATAGAGAGGAGTGCGACGAGAGCGATCACGAGCCCGAATCCGGGGATGCTGTCGTCGGATTCGCCGGTAGACTCGTCGTCGCCGGCGTCGCCATCGTCCATCTCACCGTCCGTGCTGTCAGTATCGTCAGCGTCGTCCGCGTCGTCCGTTTCGCCGGTGTCGTCGTCATCTGCGTCGTCAGCGTCTTTCTTGCTGTCGGTGTCGCCATTATCCGAGTCATCCTCGTCGGCGTCACCGTTGTCATCTGCATCTCCCTCATCCTCGTCCGTGCCATCATCAGGATCCGGCGACGGTGATGGGAACGGGCCTGGAGACGGTGACGAGTCGGCGTCGTCCTCGAGGGTGAAACTCGTCGTGGCAGTCGCATCGTTTCCAGCCTCGTCGGCGACCGAAATCGTCACGGAGAAACTCTCGCCGGGGTCGGCATCGAACGAGTGTTCAGCGCCCGACGAGGTGATACTCGTTCCATCGTCGTTGGTAACATCCGTACCATCGACCGAGATCGCCACCGAACCCAGGTCGATTCCGGAGAGATCGTCGTCGTACGTGAAGCGGACGGTGTCACCGTCGGGCGACTCGGCGACCTGAATCTCCGGTGGCTTCTCGTCGATAACCAGGGCACCGTACGTCGAAAAGCCTGTGACGTCGGCGGTCACGAACGGATCGCTGCCGATCGTCGTCACGGTCGAGTCGACGGCGTTCCACTCCCCGGCGGGTTCGTCGTAGTGGTGGAGAACCACGTCGTCGGCACCGACGCCGGAGGCGAGTTCGTCCTCGTCGATTGCCATCGAGATCGTCGCTCCCTCGATCGTTCCCTGCTCGAGATGATGGTCAATGAAGCTGTCCAGCTCCGCGGTGAGGAAGCCGACCCCGACTTGGCCACCGTCGAGGTTCGCGTTGACGGAGTTTTCCGAGAGCGCGAGGAACAGCTCCTGGGTTTTGATCGCCTGCTCAGCGTCGTCGGCGACGTCGAACGCGACCGACGTTCCCGTCTCGTCGAGCACGATTTCGCCGTCTCCGAGCGTGAAGCCGGTGTTGACGACGACCGACGCCGTGTCCTCGCCCTCGTTTCCGGCGAGATCGGTTCCGGCGGCGGTGACGGTGTAGTTACCCGTTTCGTCGAACTCGAGCGTTCCGGTGAACCGGGTGTCGTTGTCCGCGGCGGTTTCCATCGTCACGTCGGCGGGTTCGGTCGAGCCATCGTCCGAATCGACGAAATCCGCCGAGACGTCGGGCACGTCGGCCAGCGGCGCGTCGCTTTCGACGACCACCGTGGCGTCCTCGTTGTCGACGTCCTCGATCGTCACCGACATCGACGGCTCCTCGCGGTCGATCACGAGCGTTTCCGCCGCGTCGTCGGCCCCTCCGTTATCGCGTTCGTCCACCGCGACGACCGAGAGTGCGTACCGCCCGTCGTCGACGAGGTCCGCGATGGGAACGTCCGCGCTCCACGTCGTTCCGCCCGCGTGACTCGCCTCGGTGGAGACGCTGTAGGTCGTCTCGAGCGAGGTGACGAGCACCGTCACTTCGTCGATCTCGAGGTTCGAATCGACGTCGACCTCGACGGTGGCGTCCTCGCTCGCGTAGACGAAATCGCCGCCGGTTCGGGGGTCGACGACCGTCGAGTGCCCCTGGACGTCGACGATTTCGGGCTCGACAACGGGCTCTTCGACCGCGATCACGCCGGCGGTGCGGTCGCCTAACTCGAGGTCGTAGGTTCCCGATTCGTCGAACTCGGCGGTGATGTTGATCGCCCCCAGGTGGTAGAAGCCGGGCGAGAGTTCGACGTCCCCCGCGACGCCGAGTTCGATCGTCTCGCCGCCGTCGGTCGGCGTCGCGTTCAGCGCGATATCCTCCGGCCCGTCGATGGTTCCGCCCTGGTAGATGCTGCCGATGACGTGGAACTCCTCGCCCTCGACGATCTCGCTCTCGGATGCGGAGGCGGCGACGACCTGGATGTCTGATTCGGCCGCTTCGACCTCGATGAATCCGGCAGGCCGATCGCCGAGTTCGAGGGTGTAGTTGCCCGGTTCGTCGATCGCCGCGGTGATGTTGACCGCGCCCAGGTGGTAAAAGCCCGGCGCGAGCTCGATGTCCTCCGCGACGCCGAGTTCGATGGGGTCGCCGTTTCCGTCCTCGGGCGTCGCGTTCAACGCAACGTCTTCGGGACCCTCGATGGTCCCGCCCTGGTAGAGGCTGCCGATGACGTGGAACTCTTCGCCCTCGACGATCTCGCTCTCGGAGGCGGAGGCGGCGATGACCTGGATGTCCGATTCGGCCGCTTCGACCTCGATGGATCCGGCAGGTCGATCACCAAGTTCGAGGGCGTAGGTTCCCGGTGCATCGATCGCCGCGGTGATGTTGATCGCGCCCAGGTGGTAGAAGCCCGGCGAGAGTTCGATGTTCTCTGCAACGCCGAGCTCGATGGGGTCGCCGTTTCCGTCCTCGGGCGTCGCGTTCAACGTAACGTCTTCGGGTCCATCGATATTTCCACCCTGGTAGAGGCTGCCGATGACGTGAAACTCCTCGCCCTCGACGACCTCGTGCTCGGAGGCGGAGGCGGCGATGACCTGGATGTCCGACTCGGCCGCTTCGACTTCGATGGATCCGGCAGGTCGGTCACCAAGTTCGAGGGTGTAGTTGCCCGGTTCGTCGATCGCCGCGGTGATGTTGACCGCGCCCAGGTGGTAGAAGCCCGGCGCAAGCTCGATGTCCTCCGCGACGCCGAGTTCGATGGGGTCGCCGTTTCCGTCCTCGGGCGTCGCGTTCAACGCGACGTCTTCGGGACCCTCGATGGTCCCGCCCTGGTAGAGGCTGCCGACGACGTGGAACTCCTCGCCCTCGACGATCTCGCTCTCGGAGGCGGAGGCGGCGATGACGTCGATGTCGGAAGTGGCTTCCAGTACTTCGAGCTCTCCAGCGTCCTGGCCGCCGAGCGTGAGGTCGTACCTGCCAGGCTCGTCGATAGAGAACGAGATGTTGATCGCACCCAGGTGGTAGACGCCGGAGTCGAGTTCCACCTCCTGACTGCCGAGTTCGATCAGGTCGCCGGTATCCTGATCGGTTGCCTCGAGTTCGATCTCCTCGGTGCCGCTCTCACCGGCCTGGTAGATGCTGCCGATGATGTACAACTCTTCGTCCTCGAGGACTTCGATCTCCGAGAGCGATGCGGCGATAACGTCGATGTCAGACGGCGATTCTTCGACACCGATCGTCCCGACGTTGTAGTCGCCCAATGTCAGATCGTAGGTGCCCGGTTCGTCGAGCTCCGCGGTGATGTTGATCGCGCCCAGGTGGTAGAAGCCCGGTGCGATCTCGACGTCCTCCGCGACGCCGAGTTCGATGAGTTCATCGCTATCCGTCGGTGTCGCGTTCAACGTAATGTCTTCGGGGCCGTCGACGTTCCCTCCCTGGTAGAGGCTGCCGACGACGGAGAAGTTCTCCCCCGTGGTGACGTTCATCTCGGTGACGGAGGCGGCGATAACCTGGATGTCCGATTCGGCTGCTTCGACTTCGATGGATCCCGCAGGTCGATCGCCCAGCTCGAGGGTGTAGTTGCCCGCCTGGTCATCCTCGAACTCGGCGGTGATGTTGATCGCGCCCAGGTGGTAGAAGCCCGGTGCGATCTCGATGTCCTCTGCAACGCCAAGCTCGATGGGGTCGCCGTTTCCGTCCTCAGGCGTCGCGTTCAACGTAACGTCTTCGGGTCCCTCGATATTTCCACCCTGGTAGAGGCTGCCGATGACGTGGAACTCCTCGCCTGCGACGATCTCGTGCTCGGAAGCGGAGGCGGCGATGACCTGGATATCCGATTCGGCCGCTTCGACTTCGATGGATCCGGCAGGTCGATCGCCCAACTCGAGGGTGTAGTTGCCCGCCTGATCGTCCTCGAACTCGGCGGTAATGTTGATCGCGCCCAGATGGTAGAAGCCCGGCGAGAGTTCGACGTCCTCCGCGACGCCGAGTTCGATCGCCTCGCCGTTTCCGTCCTCGGGCGTCGCGTTCAACGTGATATCCTCCGGCCCGTCGACGTTCCCGCCCTGGTAGATGCTGCCGATGACGTGGAACTCTTCGCCCGCGACGATCTCGTGTTCGGAGGCGGAGGCGGCGATGACCTGGATATCCGATTCGGCTGCTTCGACTTCGATGGATCCCGCAGGTCGATCGCCCAACTCGAGGGTGTAGTTGCCCGCCTGATCGTCCTCGAACTCGGCGGTAATGTTGATCGCGCCCAGATGGTAGAAGCCCGGTGCGATCTCGATGTCCTCTGCAACGCCGAGTTCGATCGCCTCGCCGTTTCCGTCCTCGGGCGTCGCGTTCAACGTAACGTCTTCGGGTCCATCGATATTTCCACCCTGGTAGAGGCTGCCGATGACGTGAAACTCCTCGCCCGCGACGACCTCGTGCTCGGAGGCGGAGGCGGCGATGACCTGAATGTCCGACTCGGCCGCTTCGACTTCGATGGATCCGGCAGGTCGATCACCAAGTTCGAGGGTGTAGTTGCCCGCTTGATCGTCTTCGAACTCGGCAGTGATGTTGATCGCGCCCAGGTGGTAGAAGCCCGGCGAGAGTTCAATGTCCTCTGCAACGCCGAGCTCGATGGGGTCGCCGTTTCCGTCCTCGGGCGTCGCGTTCAACGTAACGTCTTCGGGTCCATCGATATTTCCACCCTGGTAGAGGCTGCCGATGACGTGGAACTCCTCGCCTGCGACGATCTCGTGCTCGGAAGCGGAGGCGGCGATGACCTGGATATCCGATTCGGCCGCTTCGACTTCGATGGATCCGGCAGGTCGGTCACCGAGTTCGAGGGTGTAGTTGCCCGCCTCGTTGAATGTGTGGGTGATGTTTATCGCGCCCAGGTGGTAGAAGCCGGGCTCGAGCGACACCTCCTGCGTTCCCACCACGTCGGTCTGTCCGGTTTCGGTGTTCGTCGCCGTAAGTTCGATCTCCTCGGGGTCGTTGACATTGCCCGCCTGATAGATGCTCCCGATCACGGACGCGTTTTCGCCCTCCACGATTTCGTCGTCCGAGACCGACGCCGCGATCACGTCGATGTCGGAATAGGTGTACTCGAGCGTCACCGTCTCGACGAGCAAGCCGTCGAGCGTGAGCGTCACGTCCGTATGCTCGCCCGCCGGCGGGAACTCCTCACTCGAGGGTGTCCAGGACAGTTCGACGCCGTCTCGCTCGATTCCGGGGCCGACCGTGACGTCCGTCTCGTCGACGACCTCGCCGTCGGCGAGCAGACGTACGGTGTGTTCGCCCTCGGCCCCGGCGTTGTACAGGTCGCCGGTGACGGTGACGGTCTCGCCGTCCTCGGACAGCTCGGTTCGGTCCGTACTGGCTCCGAAGACGGAGATGTCCGGTCCCTCGTGGACGATGACTTCGCCGGCGTCGCTTCCGCCGACCCGGACGTCGAACGTCCCCACCTCGTCGAACGCGTGCGTGAACTCGATCTCGGTGATCTCGCCGGGCCCGAGGTCGACCGTCTTGGTGTCCACGACGTCGCCATCGATCTCGAGGGGGATGGAGAGGGTTCCGCCCTCCTCGCCGACGTTTTCGACGGTCGCCGAGACCGTAACGTTGTCTCCTTCGGCGACTTCGTCAGTGTTCAGTGAGACGTCAGTGACGTCCGACACGGGCTGGAGGCCGTCGTTGAACACGCCGAAGGTGGCAAACTCGGTGACGTTCTCGGCGTAGACGTACTGTTCTGTTGCGTTCACACCCGAATCGTACGACCCGTCCGCCGGCGAGTTCCAGGTCCCGTCGAACTGCCAGATCTCGAGGGTCGATTCGTCGATGTCGAAAACATCGGAATCGTCGTAGTGGAACCGCAGGTACTCCAGCTGTGGATCGTCGCCCGCTTCGGAAACGTTCGCGTACATGTCGAACGGGCTCACCTCCGCTGGCAAGTCGTCCGGCTCGGTTGCGGAGTCGATTTCGACGTTCTGGGCGGCGAACGAGATCGTCGTCTCCTCGAGGGTGATCGTTTCGAAATCGGTGGTTGCCGACTCACCGACGGAGACGCCGGTGTCGGTGTCGGTCACCGTCACGTTGGACAGCGCGTTATCCGGGCCGGCGACGGAGAGACCCGTGTCGGCTCCGTCGATGACGACATCCGACAGCGAATTGTTCGTCGGCGTTCCGGTCATCGCTACTCCCGTCGTGGTGTTACTGATCGTGACGCCCGATACGACGCTGTCTGTGGCTGAACTCGAGACGCTGATGCCGGTTCCAGCGACGTCCTCGACGGTCAGGTCCGTGACGGTCGTTCCGTCGCCGTAAATCGACAGCCCGCCCTGAGCTCCCGTGACCTGGACGTTCGTGAAGGTGTTGTCGTAGTTGTCGCTCGGCGCCAGATAGACGGCGCTCGCGGCTCCACCGGTGACGGTCACGTCGGTGAACTCGTTGTTCTCCGAGCGACTCGTGACGCTGACTGCGCGTCCATCGCTGTCTGCGTACGTAACGTCGGTAAACTCGTTGTGGTCGGCGTTACTGAGCCCAATGGCATCTTCGTCGGTGTCGGTGACAGTCAGCGACTCGAACGTGTTGTGACTGGCGGCCGGACCGCCGGAGAGGTCGCCGACGAGATAAATTGCGGTTCCGTGCTCGCCGCTCGCAGTCACGTTCGTCAGCGTGTTTCCGTCGCTCCCGACTCGAATGTCGTGCCAGCCGTTGCCGGAAACGTTGACCGTCTCGAACGTGTTGCCGGCGGTTCCCGAACTCTCGAGGTTTAGGCCGTACTGGGAGTTGTCGTCGACGGTGGCGTCGATGAACGTGTTCCCGGTTCCCCAGGTCTCGATGCCGACGTGGTTCGAGGACACATTCGCCCCAACGATGTCGTTGGAATCTCCAGCCATATTAATTCCCACGTCGCCGTTGTCGTGTGCAGTGACGTTCGTGAACGAGTTATGGAGAGTCACGTCACCGATCGTAGACCCGGCAGAGATCCCTGTGTTGTCGTTGTGTCGCGCAGTGAGGTTCGTGAAGGCGTTATTGCTCGCATCGCGAATCACGAAGCCGCCACTGTTGTACTCTGCGACGACGTCGGAAACGGTTCCATCGTTGGCCCCGCTGTAGCGAACCCCCTGGCGCCACTCCGTAACTGTCACGTCGCGAACGGTGACATTCGTTAGCGTCTCAGCACTTCCGTTGACGTACACGCCGTACTCCCACCCATCACTCGCGTCGTCGATACCCGTGATGGTGTGACCCTGTCCGTCGAACACCACGTCACTCGAGGTAATCTCGATGGCCGTCGTGTCATCGGTGAGATTTGCATCGAGCAGGTACGTTCCGGGCGCCGAGATGACCGTACTCTCGGTGATCGTCACCGGTTCGTCCTGGTCGACCGACACCGACGCCGTGACGTCGTCGTCTTCGCTTCGAACTGTCACGTCACCGCTGCTGGCGTCGTCCGTTTCGGTCTCCCAGGTGAGCGTGGCCGTGTGATTCTCGTCCGGGTCGAGTGAGAGTTCCTCGAGTTCGTCGACGGTCGAGCCGTCGAACGCCTCGAGGGAAATCGTCTGCGTTCCTGCCTCGGTGCCGGTGTTCTCGACGGTAACGTCGACCTCGAGTGGCTCGCCGGCGGTGACCGGCGAGTTCGTCTCCGCGACCGACACCGCGAAGTGCGGTGCGTCGTCGGCGGGGTCGGTCTTCGTCCACGGATCGAATCGGACGTCGGCGCTCACCGAATCACCGGACCCACTCGCTGTGGCTCCGGTATCTGGGTCAGAGACGCCCCCACTCGGGCCGCTCTCGGCGCCCCACCAGTTCAAACGGGCGTCGACCTCGACGCCACTCGATTCGAGCCCCTCTGGGTTGTCCACGATACTGTTGTGACGCAGGGTCGCGTTCTCCGCATCGACGTGTATCCCGCGGTCACCGCTGTGGGTCACCGTGTTGTTCGACAGCATCGCGTTACCCGAACCTGCACCGACGTCGATGCCGTCGACGACCGATTCCTCGATCGTGTTTCTTTCGACCGTGGCGTTGATTGCGTCACTTAGTCCGATGCCGTTGCCGTAGGTGATGTACGAATAGGTCGGATCGACGTGTCCGTTGTTCGTGATCGCGTTTCCAACAACCGTCGCTGCTGCGGCCTCGTCAAGGAGAATGCCATCCCGAGCGTTGTCAGCTATTTCGTTGTCGAGAATCGTCGCGTTGTATGGTGCATCTCCAGAGGTGAACGCTCCTGGTGGTTCGAGCTGAATGCCCTGGAGACTGTTGTCGGTGATGGTGTTGTCCTCGATCCAGAGATCCACAGTGTCGCGTCCTGCGGCGATCCCCTGCGTGTTTTCGGAAACGTCGTTCCCTTCGACGACCGTCCGGTCGGCGCGTTCGAGGTAGATTCCGTCGTCGCTGTTGCCGGAGATCTCGTTGTCACGCACCACCGAATCTTCAGCGTTCCACCGGATCTGGAGTCCGTGGCGGTCGTTGTTTTCGAGCGTGTTCCCTTCGACGAGCGTCCCATCGGTAGACTGGGCGACGTGGATCCCGTCGCTGTACGAGCCGGTGACCGTGTTATCACGGACGACGTGGTTTTCACCGTGGCGTTCGAGGTGTATACCGAACGTGTACGCCTGGTCCGTGCCCACCGTGTCGCTCACCGTGTTGTCTCGGACGATACTGTCGGACCCACCGACCAGTTGCACCCCGTACTGTACGGTCGAGACGTCGTTGTGTTCGATGAGGGATCCAGTCGAGCCCATGTCGATGATGCCACCCTTCCCGCCCTCGATACCGTCGGAAACCGTGTTGTTCGCGACGATCGTTCCCTCAGTGACTCCGAGTTGAATCGCGGCGACGGTGCCACCGAGTTCGAAGTCCGAAATCTCCACATCCGTCGAATTCGCGACGATGAGCTGCCCGGCGTCCGGATAACTGGATGGGGTAATCGTCACACCGTCTGCGTCGCGTACGTAGACGAGGTCATCGCCCCCAACAGTGTTGTCATCGAACTCGTGGCGGAAGTGGTCCAGCTCCTGTTCGTTCGTCCCGCTCGACATGGTGACACCGTGAGCGAACTCGTTGTCGCGAACCGTCGCGTCGGTCGTCGAGGACAGGCTGAGGTCGGACCCATCGCTCGAAATCGTGTTGTTCTCGACGAGGAGCGTATCCCCTCCCGAGGAGATTCCTTGTCCGTTACCGTCGAGGCGGTTATCGACGATTTCGACCTCGTCGGACGCGCGCATCCAGATGGCGGACGCTGACAGTCCCTCGATGTCGTTGTCGCGAATCTCGATCGAAGAGGCGTCTCCGAGGTGAATGCCTCGCGAGGTGTTCGTAATCGTGTTCCGTTCGATCAGCGCATCGCTCGAGTAGTCCCGAATGTCGATCGCGATCTGGCCGTCGTGCTGGATGTCATTGTCGACGACGGTCGTATCCGAAGATTGCCTGAAGCTGATCGCCGGGGAAGAATCGGTGCCAGTATTGTTCGAGATGGTGTTGCCGGAGACGAGGGTTCCGGATGCGCCGTTCCCTACTCGCTCCCCGATCGCACGAATCGCGTGGTACTCGTTGTCCGTGATCGTGTTGTTCGTGATCTCGATTGCCTCGTGCGATGAATACTCGTGGAATACGATCCCGTTCTCGGCGTTCGCCGTGAACGTATTCCCGTCGATGACGGTTCCGGTGACCCCTGCGAGGTGGACGCCGTCGTCGTTCGCCGTCACATTGTTGTCGCGAATTTCGACGCTGCTCGTGTCGGACGCCACGTGGATGCCTCGCGAGAACTCTCGGACATCGAAGCCCTCGACCGTGACGCTACTGGCGTTGACGAACACGCCGGTAAACGTCTCGTCTTCGGGGGCGAGCGTCACATCTCCGTCCGCGACCAGCGTTATTCCACCACTATCGAATCGCAGGTCCTCCTCGTAAGTTCCACTCCCGACACAGATCGTGTCGCCCCACTCGGCGTCATAAATTGCAGACTGAATTGATTCTCCCGCATCGACCGTCTGTTCACACGACAGGGAGCTTGTTGACGTCGTCTGCACCTGGTCGAAGTCGCTAGAATCTCCCGACTCGTCCGCCTTTTCGTCGTCCTCCTCCGGCTCATCCTCCGCTCCATCGTCCTCCTCCGACTCGTCTGACTCATCCGTCGCTTCATCGTCCGCATCAGACTCAGCTACCTCGTCATCTTCCTCCGGATCAGCCACTTCCTCGCCGTTGTCCCCATCAGTCGACAACAAATTTGCACCCTCCCCGCCGAGATCGGGCGATAACCCCTCCATACCGTCGGCCAATCCACCATCATCGGCGACACCGGAGGCGCCCACCGCGCCGACCGGCGCAGCGATCGAGGTCACCATCAATATAGAGAACAAGATGGCGAATAGCTGCGTTCTGCAAAATCCGTTGTGTGCACCCGCAAACACCTGAATCATGAAGAATGTCTCCGCCGCTAACCTATAACTTGGCGCTTACCTTGGGGTGGGGGGTAAGGTTACATCGGGGTAAGTTTGAGAAGAACTGACGTCGGAGTTGAACGAGGAAGCCCTCGGCGGTGACCGCTACAAATCCCACGTCCTCGCCGAATCCGTTGAAAGCGCACGCCGCTACGGGGATCGATTCCGTCAGTGACCCACGACTGAAGTCGTGGGCTTCCTCCTTGAATTTCTGTGAGTGCAGTCGTCGCAAACCGGTTACACAGCAGTAATCTACGTGATTACCCCCGAGTTAGAGATCAGTTTTAGTGGCCGAATTGAATTGTTCGATCACATGGTACTTCATTTCGGAAAAGCTACAGGCATCTTCCTGAAGACGATGCCGTTCGTGTTCCTTCGGATGGGCGTCGGACTCTTGCTCGGAATCATTTCGATCCTGTATTTCGGGATCGTCATCTGGCTTGGGATGACGCTTCTCGACGCGGGAACGATCTCGGGGTGGATTGCAGGTGTCGGGTTACTACTCGCAATTGTTATCTTCGTCGGTGCGTGGCGACTGGTAAGCAGGTATGTGTTGTACCTAGTCAAAGCGGGGCATATCGCCGTCATCGCACACATCGTCGACACCGGCGAAGTCCCGTCGAACCAGCTTCAGTACGGCACGAGCCAAGTCAAAGCGCACTTCAAGGAAGCGAGCGCGCTTTTCGCCGTCGACCAACTGGTGAAAGGAGTCATCAGACAGTTCAACGGGAAGGTCGCCTCGGTCTCCAACCTAGTTGCGTTCTCTGGAGGGGTGCGCAGTCTCGTCCGACTCGTCGGTCGGGCGATTGCCATTGCCGCCTCTTACATTGACGAGGCGATCATCGCCTATATGTTCACGACCGAAGAGGAGAATCCCTGGCGAGCTGCCAGAGACGGCGTCGTCCTCTACGGAAAGAACTGGAAACCCGTCCTCGCGTCGACGCTGGTGATCATCCTCGGACTGTACGCGGCTACATTCGGGCTCTTGTTAGCGCTGACGCCGCTAGCGAGCGTCCTAGGAACTCTCTCGACAACGCTCGAGATCACCGGCTGGGTCGTCGTCGGTGGGCTCGTTCTCACCGCTTATACCGGCTTTCTCAATCCGTGGGTGAAGACCGTCGTGATCACTACCTTCCTCGTCGAAGCACGCGAGGATACGCCTGACAGTGAGACGATGGATCGGATTGCGGACCGATCCAAGAAGTTCAGAGAGCTGATGAAAAACGCCGAGGAAGATGTTGACGAGGAGATTTCCGCTCCCGCCCGGTAACGCCCCGCCGGTGGCTGACTACCCGCCGTATGGGACTCATTGACGACCTGCGCAAGATGAAACGGACGGTCGATCGCACCGTTGAAGCGGTCGAGGACCCCGACGCCGAACTGTTCCAACAGTGGTTGGCGAGACTCATCGGGGAGTATGTGCGTGGCGAGATCAGTGCCACCGAGTTCGAACAGGAACTTGCCAAGCATATCGACGATCCGAATGCGGGAATCGAGATTATCGTGGAGGCGTTCACCGACGTCGATGCCGCAACGGCCACCGCGGTTGCCACCGAGTACCAGTCGCTCAGCGACCTCGAGGACACTGATCAGGCGCGACTCGAGTCCGTCGCAGGCATCGATCCGGTTACGGCGGACCTGCTTCTCGAGCGGTTGCACCAGTGAGTGACTCGTCCCGTCGGTCGAGCCGCGTCTGCGTCAATCAGCAGGTCGCAGCGAACCGCCTCGGGGTCAAATCTCATGGTCTGTCAGTGGACTCCCGTTCTAACCGATTTACTTCTCGAAGACTAGGGTTGCTTCTTCCGCGATAGCGTCTCGTTCTTTCTCTATTGCGAGACCTGCTGCTGCACCCATGGCATTTTCCATGTGTTTCTCAAACTCATTACTTCGAATCTTCAGACCGGCTTGATGGAGATTCGAGCGGATTCTTTGTGTCATCTGTTTATCTTCATCGACAGTATCTTCAAGCCGTTTAACGACTTTCTGGGCATCACGAAGCTGTTTGATTCGATCGTTACTACCGTTCTTGGTGTCGGTTGTGTCCGACATGATATTTTATGGACCCACCTTCATATATAAATAGTAATGACTCAGAGAGTTTTCTAGATATTTTTCAGTCTGATAAACGTTAGTGTAATGAGGTCCTCTTGCATATACTACCAGTCGAAATATATTGGGCTATCTTTCTGCGAGGAGAGAATCCCGTCGTTTACGACGGGAGTAAATCCGACAACTTTGACATCAACCACCACTGATGGCAAGGTGGATATTCAACGCTAATACACACCGTTAAGTAGGCTTGTTTACAGGGTCAACAAGAGAAAGCCCACGACTTTAGTCATGTGGATGAATCCGTCACTGCTGAAAATAACCACGACACCGTAGCCTGCTTACAATCCTAACGTTTACAGTACGTGAGCCTGACATTTAACGTATGAGCGACCAACCACAACGCACGAACGAGCACACTGCTGAACCCACCAGTGAACGGTATCGGCAGTGTTTATTCGAGTGGTTGGCCGCTCACGCTCCGTTATGGAACCAGATCACCTACCGACGCCGACAGGAATACTTCGCCGATGACGGTGACGTCTGGGGCGCCGAGTACACGGACTTGTACGACGAGTACGCACCAGTCCTCGGCAAGGCAGCGTGCCAGCAGGTCACCCGCAAGAATAGCGAGGCATGGCGGAGCCACTTCCGCCTCCTCGGCAACTACCACAACGACTCGGACTCTACGGTAACAGAGAAACCCGGTCCACCGGGATACTGGGGCAACCGTGAGGACGGCTACGAGCTACACGGTCTCGTTCGCAATGACCTGTACGAGTTCGACTGGGATGAGGATCGGAGTACGTTGGAGTTCGGTGTCGGCGAAGCTCTCGAAGAGAAGTACGACTTCGAGTACCAGGAACGTATCACGCTCGAAGTCCGCGGGAATCCCCACTGGGAGGGTGATGATAGCAGGTTGGAACTTGTCTACGACGAGGCGGCTGCCAAGCTTCGTGTCAAGCATCCGGTTCGCATACGGCCAGATAACATACGCGAACAGCGACTGGATGCCTTCACTCATACACTCGACCCCGAGAACACGATGCAGTCAGCTGCGATCGACGTCGGCGCGAACAACACGCTTGCCATCGTCACCACCACTGGGGAAACCGCAGTCTATCACACTCGACCAGAATTTAAACGGTTCCAAGTGCTGTCCGATCTGATTGCCGAGTTGCAATCAACACTCCCCGACGGCCAGTACACGAGCAAGCGGATCCAACGCGCGTACAACGAACGTGGAGGGAAACGCGACCATAGTCGGGATACCGCGGTGAAACACGCGGCGGACTGGCTACTCGAACGGAACGTAGACACCGTGTACGTTGGTGATTTAACCGACATACTGGACACGCACTGGTCGGCTGAAGTGAACGAGAAAACCCATGCGTTCTGGTCGCACCGACAGCTCATCGACCGACTCGAGCTCACGCTCGGCGATATTGGAATCAGCGTCGAGCAAGTGAGCGAGGCTCATTCGAGCAGTGAGTGTCCGAGTGTGGAAGCGAGAATGCGTCAAGAGATGGTGATTCGTTCCGGTGCCACGACTGCGAGTTGGACGCGCACAGTGACACCGTCGGAGCGTGGAATCTGTTACAAAATGAGGTTGGGCCGATGGCGCGGCCCGCCGCCCTGGCTGCTGGACGCGGCAGGGACGTACCTACCGATGGGACGTACTGGGAGTGGGATGGACACGACTGGAAACCCGCGGTTTTTGGGGAACAGTCGTGTCCGGTTGACCAAACCAGCGTCGGCAAACCCGCAAGTTCACAGCCGGGGTAATCTGCTGGCCGGATTGCCCACGGAGGAATCCCACGACTTCAGTCGTGTGGAGGACGTCAAACGGGATCCCAATCGTCGTAAAGGATCACGTCGAGACAACCGACCTTCCGACGACGTACGGCTCCACAGCGTTCGAAGGGTACATGCCGGAAGAAGAGTCAACCGTCACGCAACGCCTGCGCGATGCAGGGGCGATCGTTCTGGCGAAGACCACGATGCCGGATTGGACAACCGCTTGGTTCGGATTCTCCTCGCTGACCGGGCGGACGAAGAACCCGTACGACCTGGAGCGAGATCCGGGTGGCTCGAGCAGCGGCACCGGCGCGGCCGTCGCCGCGAACCTGGGAGCGGTCGGCATCGGAACGGACTGTGGTGGGTCGATCCGTGTCCCCGCGTCGTTCGACAACCTCGTCGGGTTCCGCGTGACCCCTGGCCTGATCAGTCGCGCCGGCGTCAGTCCATTAGTCTCACAGCAGGACACGGCCGGACCAATGACACGGACGGTCCGCGACACCGCGACGTTGCTCGACGTCCTCGTCGGCTACGACGATCGGGACGACCTTACCGGGAAAACGGAACTCAGCCGGCCGCACGGGTCGTATACGAACCATCTCCTCCCGGACGGGTTGGCCGACTCGCGGATCGGCGTCCTCCGAGATGGGTTCGGTGACGACGACGATCCCGATGCCGCACCGGTCAATCGCGTGATCGAGCGAGCCCTCACGACGATCGACAACTCCGGCGCGACGCTCGTCGATCCCGTCGAAATCCCTCGCTTGGACGACTACTTGGAGGAGACAATGCTGTACATTCTGCAGTCGAAGCGCGATCTCAACGAGTTTCTTGCGGCCCGTGAGACGCCGGTTGCCTCCGTCGACGAACTCTACGAAACCGGCCAATACCACGACGTCCTGGACCTGTTCATCGGCTTCGCCGAGGAGGGCCCCGACGATCTTACGGACGATCTCGAGTACTGGAAGCGCCGATACACACAGCAGACGTTCCAAGAAGCAATCTTAACCGTTTTCGCGAGTCACGACCTCGACGCGATCGTCTACCCCGACGTGCAGGTCGTCCCACCGACGGAAGCCGAGATCCGAGACGGAAAGTATGAGACGATGACGTTCGCCACGAACACGATTATCGCCTCGCAGTCGCTCTGTAGCGCGGTTTCGATCCCCGCGGGGATCACCGGTGATGGGCTCCCGGTCGGTCTTGAGTTCCTCGGGCGGCCGTTCGACGAACCGACGCTCCTCGAACTCGGGTACGCGTTTGAACAGGCGACCGATCACCGCCAGCCACCGGAGACGGCCCCGCCGTTAACCGAGTAATCTTATGTGATAACGATCTTTTGAACCTCTCAGTTTTCGTGGGCTCACCCCACAGTGGAGGAATTCCACGGCTAACGCCGTAGGAAAATCTACGAGTGACGATCCTCGTCCGTCTCTCAGTTAAAACGTCGTCCAATCAACGACGCTAACGCCGTCCATCCGCTCGAAGTGGTCGACGTTCGCTGTCAGCACCGACAGTTGCTCGACCGTTGCCGTCGCCCCGATGTAAACGTCGTGGAGGTCATGGAGCGGGGTCCCCTGTCGTCGTAACTCACTGATCATGTCGGCCGCAGCGGTCGCGACTGCACGGTCAATGTCGACAAGTTCGAACCGGGCAAGGAGCCGTTCGAGTTCCTCGAGTGCGGCTTGGCGTGTTGATTCGTCTTGATATCGCTTGTTTACCCCGAGACGCAGTTCGGTGACGGTGACCGTACTAATTGCATGGCGCCCCTCATCGTCGAGTCTGGCGACCCGGTCGGCGACGCCGCCGCGGTCGATATCGACGAGGACCGACGTATCACAGAGTTTCATTATCCAGATTCGAAAGTGTTCCCCGGCTCAGCTCCCCGATATCCTCTTTGACGGCGTCATGCGTCTCCCGATCGAGCACGCCCGCACCTGTGACGTCAGCGAGCTGGCGACGCTCCTCGAGGTGATCGCTGATAACGTCACTGAAACTCCGATCCCCTTTCTCCCGTTTGAGTTCGCGATAGACCTCGTCGGAGATCGCGATATTCTTGCTCATGCCTTATGTATGGGTACCCATACGCAAAAGATTTTCGCGGTTCTCGAACTCGACTGGCGCCTAGCATCGTCCCATTGGCGGGCGACGGTTTTGCATCGTCAACCGCCTTGGGGTCAACTGGTTCGAGAGCCTTCGTCTCTCGTCATTCCAAAAGGCACCACCTTTCTGACTACCACGAGACTTGTCGGTGAGTTCCCACTCTGCCCGTCGAAAAGGTAGGCCGAAATTGGCCATTTGCGTTCAACGCCCCTGACTCCAGGGCCAGTTGCTGCCCGTCCAGCATCAAGCAATTAGACTTGTTTTCAGTCTTCAACGACTCGTATCGCTCCTCGGTGGCCAAACCAGTTTTTGTCTTCGTAAGCAAAGTCGGTCTCATACGGGGTGCCGTGAGGGAAACAATAGTACAGGTACACGCCAGGCTCCTCGAAGACGTGCTCATGGCTGTTCATCTCCTCTTCATCTCCCTCGATTGCGAACGCATCGGCAGCACCATCCTCTGGTGACTCGTGAGGCGGGTCGAAGTGTGAAGTGAGCGTGTGCGTGTGCTCACCTCCCCATTCCCACGTAACCGTTGTTCCGGGAGAAATCTCGACTCCCCGGGGATCGGCCGCGAATGGGCCCAGAACTTCACCATCGACTTCTAACATCGCGCTGAATTCAATATTGACTGTATCCTCGCCGGTGTAGTCAACCATTTCCCCATCCCAGACGCCATCCCCCCACTCAACTGGTTCGTCAGCTAGGACGTCCAAGCTCGTTGGTTCTTCGTTCAGCCAGTCCTCGATTTCTTCGAGGTCGGCGTCGTCGCCCGCTTCGGTGTCACCGTTATCACCCGCTTCGGTATCACCGTCGTCATCTTCTTCGGGCTCATCATCATCATCCGCCCCAAGGCACCCAGCTATCATCGTACTCCCAGTGATGCCTACACCAAATACTTTGAGGGCTTTACGTCTTCTAATCGACATTTTTTCACTTTTCATTGTTGGCTCCCTAATCCCCACTTGGAAGATAAGGTGAATGTTGAGACTGACGGATGATATTTAATATTGTTGGTACACGGTAAATACTGTTCCACAATCATGATGTTTAGGACTACACTCAGATTTGCATCACCAGATTCGCCGGTAGCGTTCGCTAAATAAGCGCCCTGTATCTTGCACGGCAGCAAGAACATCTAGTAGAATGTCCAGCGGTCAGTACGCAGATCCACTGAGAAACTGATTCGCAGTGTTGTTGTCGAAATAAATATGCTGGTTTCGCGTCTAAACAGGGCCCCTGAGATGTGATGGTTATACTCACATCGTAACATCCTCCTCGGCGTGAACACCGTGGCTTCCCCTACGAGAGGAATCCAATCTGGCAGGTTTCAGTCCGAGTAGGCCGCAAGCGTGATTTACGAGTATTTTTCGCTCGTCTCGCGGTGGACTGTGGCGTTCGCAAGACGCTTGCGTCTTGCGCGCACACCAGAACTCAAAGAGTTCTGGGGACGCTGTCACTGTCGCTCCCATTGCGAGGCGGGTCATTAGTGTTTTATTCTGACTCTACTTTTTAGAGACAGGACTGTAATTCTGCACTAGTATTTGACAGGCACATTATACCAAAGATATAATAGCCAAATGGTACTTTCGCACCATGCAACTAGATAGACGGTCAGTACTCAAAGGAATCGGCGCCGCCGGGGCAACGCTCCTCGTATCCGGGGTCGCGTCGGCAAGCGACGGACAAGCACGCTATATTGCCCAGACGAACAACCGTGGCGCGGACGTGGAGTCCGCCGGATTCGAAGTACTGAACGAACTTGGCGACGGTACACTCTTGTTGGTGAAAGGACCCGAAGACGCTGTCGACAACCTCAAAGACGCCCACGGAGTCACCGCTGCTGTACGAGACCTCAAACTCGAACTCGAACCGGTACTCGAGGAGAGCGATAGCCCGGAAATTCCAGACGACCCCGACGACGTCTATGACGAACTACTGTGGGACAAACAGATACAGGACGTACGCGAAGCGCAGGCACACGCGACGGGCGAGGGGACGACGGTCGCGATTATCGATACCGGTGTTGACGAGAACCACCCTGACCTCAAAAATCTCGATGACGAGGCCAGCGCCGCGATCATCGATGGCGACATTACATCTCACAAGGGTGACCCCGACGGGCACGGCACCCACGTCGCGGGGACGGTCGCCGCAACGGGTGATGAAGTAATGACGGGGACGGCGCCCGACGCAACGATTGTCTCCGTCGACGTGCTGGGCTACGGTACCGGCTCGTTCGGCGACATCATGGTCGGGATGGAGCACGCCGCCGACGTCGGCGCGGACGCTGCGAACATCAGTCTCGGCTTCATGACAGCACCTCAGGAGTTCGCCGAATCCGAGGACAACGTCGGAATGTACCGGCGGATATTCGAGCCGGTCGCGAACTACGGGCAGCGCAAGGGGACACTGTACGTCGGGTCGGCTGGTAACGACGAGACGGACCTCCAGGGTGGCTGGCTCCGCCTCTGGAATGGGCTATCGGGCGTCATCGGCGTCAGTGCCACCGGACCGAACGACAAACTCTCATTCTACTCGAACTGGGGGCGGAACGATGTCGATGTAGGCGCTCCGGGTGGTGGCTACGAAACCGAGCAAAAGTCGCTTGACCCGGAGGCGAATGTCGAGTGGCCGTACCCGCTTAACCTCGTGTTTTCGACCTATCCCGGCGGGTACAACTGGTTAGCGGGGACATCGATGGCGGCTCCACAAGTCACCGGCCTCGCCGCCCTCGTGCGCGAACTTGACTCCGGTGCGAACCCACAACAGGTGCTCCAAGCCATCCGGCAGGGCGCGGAGGTTGCGGACAACCGCGGTGATTCCGAGCTCGGAGCAGGACGGGTGAACGCCCTACAGGTGGTCGAGCGCTTCGACTAACCGCTAACGCGGCCAGTAGCCGGCAGGAGCGCCCCGTCCCCACCTTTTCTCCTCACCGTCGCAATTGATCGGCGATACCGCGGTCGAAGACCTCGACGCCGAACTGTTCCAACAGTGGTTGGCAAGACTCATCGGGGAGTATGAGCGTGGCGAAACCAGTGCCACCGAGTTCGAACAGGAACTCGCCAGGCATATCGACGATCCGAACGCAGGGATCGAGATCATCGTGGAGGCGTTCACCGATGTCGATGCCGCAACGGCCACCGCGGTTGCCACCGAGTACCAGTCGCTCAACGATCTCGAGGCCACTGACCGGGCCCGACTCGAGTCCGTCGCGGGCGTCGATCCGTCCACGGCGGACCTGCTTCTCGAGCGGCTGCACCAGTGAGTGACTCGTCCCGTCGGTCGAGTCGCATCTACATCACGGGTCGCTCGAGGCCAGCAAGTACAATCAGCAGGTCACAGTCAACAGCCTCGGGGCCAAGCCCCGTGGCATCCGCCTTGTCGATCTGTGAATCGTCCCTGCCGAACTATTTTATCCGTGGCACTCGTTCAGCTAGCTATGGGAGTCTATGCCGATGATGTGGCCGAATTTGCGCGCTCGGATGACGCCGACGATGCCGATCGGGAACCGTTAGGTGAGCGGCTTCGCGGCATGGCGTCCGAACTCGACGTGGATGCCGTCGATGAAGTCCGGAACCTCCGCGAGCGGACATGAGGCTCTTTCTCGATACGAACCTCTTCGTCGCTGCCGTCACCGACGAACCGGAAACGGGAGCAATCGCTGCGGACTTACTGAGCGCCGACCACGAGTTGCTGACGTAGACGCTCAACCTCATGGAACTGCGAACCGTATTGACGAAAAAACAGCGCCTCGAACTGTCTCGGGCGAACGCCATTCAGACCGAGATTACACAAGACGTCTCCGTGGTCATCCCCGATGCATCCGATATGATGAATGCGAATCGCCTGCAGCAGGAGACGCTGCTGTATCCGCTCGATTGCTTGATTCTCGCGTGTGCACAGGGACATGACGCTGACCTCGTCTCGTTCGATTCCGAACTGCAGGACGTCGCTGCCCTATCCTCGGACGAGCTCGTCGATTGAGCCGGTACAGCCGCCACTTATATGCAGTACCCTCAATTTCAGTGGTTTACTATGAGTCAGTGACATCACTCAAGTTGAATAATTGGAGATCGTCACGCTCGGACACGGTTTCCTGTACAGATTGGGTCGCGCCACTCCGTGTGAACAACGCGTATTCCGTGTCAACTCCGCCGGAGTCCGGCGTCCAGCGAATCTCCGACGCGTGGTCTTCAAGTGAGGACAGCGCACGGTAATCCAGTGGCGAGTTCGTGAACTTGCACTCTCCCACGACCATTGTTCCGTCTGTGGTGAACCCGACAACATCCACTTCATGTTCCTTGTACCACCAGCGGCCGATATCGAGGAACAGCTTCTCTGAATACAGACGTGGGAGGGCATCCTGGCAAAGCGTTTCGAACTCTTGACTGACGAAATCATGGAGTTCTGGTTCGATAACTGCTTCGTAGGCACCCTCACCTAGACGGTCGTATCGATCTTCTTTGCCGTAGACGAAACGGAACCAGAAGCGAAAAAGTGGATCCAGGAGTCGGTAGCGTCCGCGGCGTGACTTCGCTTTCTCCTCGGTGATCGGAACTTCTCGTTCAATGAGCCGCAACCGCTCTAACTTCTGAGTATAGGTCGAGATTTGCTTCCCGTCGATTCCAACCGTTTGGGCGATTTCGTTCGATGTTGTCTTCCCCGCAGCTAGTGCGGTGAGAATCGCGAAGTACCGATTCGGGTCTGTGAGTTCGGTCCGGAGGACGTATTCTGGTTCGTTGTGAAGATATCCTTTCTGAGAGAGCACCTCCTTCGTGAGGACTGTTCCAAGATCCTGATTGAGATCGATACCGTCGAGATAGTATGGTACACCGCCAAAAATTCCCCACGTGAAAACACGCTCTTCGGGGGAGTAATCGTCCGGGACAAACGCTTGTGCAGCGGCGAAGTCGAGCGGTCGGAGATCAAGTTTCTCGGTGAAGCGCCCGTACAGAGGACTGTTCCCAAGAAGCGTCGCTTCTTCCATCATGCTGATCGATGAGCCAACCAGAATGAGTGTTCCCGCTGTATTTTGGAACCGCTGGTCCCATAATCGCTGAATGACCGAGGGAAGGCTCTCGTCAGCGTCGATCAGATAGGGAAATTCGTCGAGGACGACAATCCCGTCTTGATCGCCGAGATACCCCAGGAGCGCTTCCCAGTTCTGCTTGATATCCGTGATTCCTGGAAACGTGTCGGCAGCGACGTCGACGAACTCGTCGAGTTGTATCTGTGACGTGGTTTCTGTAGCCTGGTAGACGACGGCATCATCGCGCTCGGCAAGCGAGTGCTGGACGAGTTGTGTTTTCCCAAGGCGCCGCCGGCCGAAGATGACGACCATCTCAGCGTCGTCGGAATCGTAGCACCTGCGGAGCCGTGAGAGCTCATCTTCCCGGTTGACGAAGCGCTCCATATCTCTATGTTATCCCGCCAGAGGATAATACTTCCGAGTAGCCTATTCTGAAATAGGCTATTCTAAAATTGGTTAGTCGGTTCCCTGCTGGCAAAAACAATGGGTGGGGGTCACCGACGCCGAGGATAGGAGCAACGGCGGTTTGGCGCAGCCAGCAGTCCGCTTGCTCGACAAACACACCGGCGTAGTAGCCGGCCGAGAACAGGTCGCCGACTGCAAACCGTGATATCCCAACGCCCGGGAATCCTACCACTTCAGCCGTAGGAGGACGTCAATATTCGTAGTACCACGGCGCATCTCGGAATCGCCCGTAGTGCTGGACGGTCGCGGATCGTTCGGGTCGACGCCGTTGTTTTCGTCAGTCGTCGTCAATACGTTTCTACGTCGATTGCGTCGACGCGTTCGAACTCGTCGACGTTTCGGGTGAGGACAGTCGCGTCCGAACGGGTTGCAGCGGTCCCCGCAATCAGAACGTCGATTGCACCGATCGGTTCGCCACGGTCGAGAAGGTCGTGTTGGATGTCGAGCGCACGCTGTGCGGCTCGAGAATCAAACGGAACTTCATCAATCTGGTCGGTCACACGGTCAAACGTCGGCTTGTGCCGTTGGCTGTCGCCTCGGAGTCCGACGCCGACCTCGAAGACCGTGAGTGACGAAATTGCGACTGGATCTTCCCCGTCGACTAGTGCCTCAAGCTTGTCGACGGCGTCGGAGTCGCTACGAACGAGGTCATTCAACTGATACGGTAGCGCGGAGTCCCCTTCCTTAAGGAACGAGCAAAGCGAGTGAGTAGGGAGGGGAGGAGTGCGTTCGTATAAATCACAAACACTAATCTTTAACTAGCCACACGATCACATTGAAACTGTGGCAGACGGCTATGTGCGTCGGACGGCAATCACTCGTCTCGAAGTCACTGACGAGCAACGCGACCTTCTCGAAGATACCATCTCCGAGTGGAAGCGTGGTTGCCAAATCGCCACTGACATGGCGTGGAAAAAATGCAACGCTAAAAGCGACGTGCAACCCCTCGCCTACGCTGACGTACGCGAACAAACCGACCTCGGTAGTCAGCACGCGATTCTCGCCACCCACCAAGCGGCCCAAGCTATCACCGGCTGTATCGAACGCCGGTCCAAAGGCAAGAAGGTAAGCAAGCCAACTTTCACTGCACCCACAGTGAAGTACGATACCCGGACCATGACGTTGTTCGAGGACGATACCGTGTCGCTCTCCACAACGGAGAGCAGAGTCCGATGTCAGCTTGCTCTCCCCGACGCCGACGATGGCTACCAACGGCAGTATCTCAATTCAGACACATGGAGCATCACGGAAAGTACGCTCACCGCCCGTGCCGGCGACTACTTCTTGCATATCGGCTTCCGCCGACACAAGAACGATGCTGAGAGGAACACCGCCGAGGACGGAACGGTCCTCGGGGTTGACCTTGGTATCGAAAACCTCGCTGTCACCAGCACCGCCTACTTCTTCAGCGGACGGGAGCTAACCCATAACCTCCGTGAGTTTGAGAAAGTGCGTGGTGGACTCCAACAGACCGGAACGCGAAGCGCCCACCGGACGCTCGAACAATCGAGTGGCCGGGAACTCCGGTACGTCCGGGACGTGCTACACCGGGCGTCGAATGCAATTGTGGACGAAGCACTTCGGTATGAGTGCGACGTGATCGCATTCGAGGACCTGACAGACATCCGTGATCGCATAGGCGCATCGTGGGGACACAAATGGGCGTTCAGAACGCTGTACGAACAGGTGGAGTACAAGGCCAAAGCGATGGGCGTTTTGGTGAAGCAAGTTGGTTCAGCCTACACATCGAAACGGTGCGCCGAGTGTGGGTTCACGGCAGACGAGAATCGTCCGGCACGCAATGACTTCCACTGTGTGAAGTGCGAGTCGGGGGCGAACGCAGATTACAACGCAGCGAAGAACATCGGAATGCGGTATGTCCGTCGAGGCCAACAGTCGTCTCGGCGGACGGGCAACAGTCAGCTTGCCCTGAAGTCTGGAACGGTGACGCCAAGTGGCGGATTCACCGCCCACCCGGAAGGGTCTGAGGCCGAGTTCATGGACAAACCCCACCCTCCACGAGCGAACCCGTCAGGGTGAGCGAAGTAGGGTGGAGTAGTTGACAAATGTCGAATCGAGAAGCATCCGTCGTTACGCCCCGCTCGTGTTCGATGCGTCCATTTCCTGATTGAACGACTCACGCCACTCCTGCGAGCGCTCACGGGCGGCTGCCGCCTCGTCCTCGTCGAGCATCCCGACGAGGTCACGCAACGGCTCGGCGGGCGCAGAACTCTCGTCGCCCTGATCAGTAGCTGCCCACCACACTTTCGCCTTCGCACCGACATCCATGCTCTCGAGGCGGCCCTCTTCGCGAAGGGCTTTCAGGCGGGTGAGGGCGGTTCGACGGCTGATCGGTAGCTGTTCTGCGACGCCACTGGTCGTAAGAACGGGCGTCTCTGCAGTATCGAACACTGCCACGATCTCGTCATCGTCGACGCGTGGCTTCCTACCAAATTGTGACATAGATAGGAGTTCGGGCCGTAGGATGTTGAATATTCCCGCTAAAGGAAGTAATAGTCAGATACGGGCGTTTCATACGCTGAAGATAGTAGATATATATTTCGTATCGTGAGAACCCTGCCTTCACGATTCTATCCACACAACAGTAGGGAGTCCCAGCCCTATAGGGCGGGCGTGAATCTGTGGACACCCGTCGTCGTCGGACACAGCTGCAACTCCGTCCTCTGACTACACTGTCGAGAGACTGTTCGAGAGGTGTACCAAAAGCTATCCACTCCACCAACCAACCGCTTCGCGTCCATTCTCAGGTATTGCTGTGAGAGCTATGGCCTCTCTCGAGGGATCTGTTAGGGGCTGTCCATGGTTAGCCGAGGACGCCAGCTGTCTCCGGAGTGTCCGCTGCAGTCGATGTTTCACCCGGAATCTCAGCATCCACAGGGAGGATCAACCGGCGCTCTGTATACTCAAGGCCATTCTTGCGCTCGTTTTGTTTCCGGATCGCAACTCGGTGTTTGGAGAGATCGAGCATGGCATCGATCGTCCGCGAGACGAGTTTCTTTGCGTAGGTCTCACTCGTCCCGGGCTCTTGGCGACGGATCCAGTGTTTCAGATCGCTCGCTTTGATGTAGTCCTTGATCCCCTTGCCGCCCGTCTCCCACGGATTATCTCCGATGCTCGAGTCAGTTCGTGCTTTCCAGAGCGTTGCAGCCAACCGAGTTGGCAGTGCGTTGGTCGTCGACTGCAACATATCGTCATCCATCCGTGCGAGTTGCTGGATCGGCAGGAGATCACCATACGCCAGCGAAACGGTACCGTTATCGAGTGGATCTGCACTCTCGGGAAGTCGGAAGTACGTCTGTCCATCGTCTTTCGTGAATTTCTCGAGGTGATCACCTGAGACCTCGATTTCGTGTTCGTCAACGGTCTCCGTCTGGAGATGGGCGCCCTTCTCGAGTTCGCGTGACTGGAGCTCCTCGATTCGGTCTTTGTTCGTACCGGCTTTGTTCAACGCTGCGTCGACGGCCTTCTCACAGCGCGTGCGTTCGCGTTCACACTCCTCGAGTTTCTCTCTGAGCGTGGTCGTTGTCTCTTCGAGTCGGTCACGGTCGCGCTCGAGATCGTCGATACGGTCATCTTTGGCATCGAGTTCCGTCTCGAGGTGGTCGATACGGTCGCGAAGGCAGGCGAGTTCGTCAGCGAACTGTTCGTGTGTCGGTGTGGTGTCTGTGTTCTCAGTGGTCATCGGATTGGAATGGGAGTGCTGGTGCTCAGTGAATCGATCAACGGGCGTACAACGGCGGTTATAGACGGGGTCGTGGCCTCGAAAGCGGGCCCTTCAGCGATTACAGGACAACACGTCTGTCTGAACCCCTAGCTCTCGCTGGAAGCGGGGCGGACCAGCTACGGCCGTGTTGTGGTTACCGTCTCAGAACAGCCGACTTATTCATCCCCTCCATCGACAGGCCCGTCTTCAGCCTCGTCCTCGATTGGCTGATACCGATGCATTCGATCCTTAGGCTCGAAGCCCGGAACATAGCTGAAAGGGTTCTCGGTGTTGAAGTGGAACATCAATGGAAGTGTGCCACGACCTTCCCGCGCGGTGTGTTGTGCTGGGTAGTCGAAGAGATCGTGTGTTGGCGCGCTAACGCTTGGTGCTGGAAGCGCACCACGGTGAAGATCCGAGAGGGTGAGAACCCTGACTTCCCAGTTCCGAGCGATACGGCGAGCCTCTTCAGTCAGGGTTGTCGTATGACACAGAACGGGCATCGCACGACAGGTGAACGCGAGCATACACAGTCTGTAGACGACATCTGCCGTGACGGGACGACTCTCCCAGTCTTTGCATTCGGCAAGCAGCCAATCAGACGGCTTTCGGGGCTTCTTGTTTCGTCTGGCGACGACGTCAACCTCGAGATTGTAGACCGTCTCGCGCATTTCTGCACGGTAGCCCCACCGCTGGAAGGCACGCTGGAGTTGATACTCGAGCCAGCGTCCATCACCATTCCCGCGGCCTTCGATCTCCTCGCGGGGGAACTTCTCTTTGTTAGTCATCGGACTCACCATCCTCGGGGTCGGTAGCCATCGCGTGCAGTTGGATGGTAGCGTCTGCGAGGGCGATCCGTTCGGTTCCGTCCGTCGTTGGCGTCTCTTTCTCGAGCGTCTTCGAGTCGGGACCCACTGTTAGTTCGAGACGGTGGGTCTCGTTGGCCGTCGTTTCGTACTCGAGACAGCAGTTGTATGTGGCTCCATTGGGGTCGTTTACCGCGGACAGATCCGGGATTCGTGTCTTGAGTTGGCCTGTCTCTGGTGCCGTCGTTGTTGTGTTGTACGGTTCGGAGATGTCGTACAGTGCCGTGAGATCGTTGAGCCGTCTGTTGAGCTGGTGCAGTTGGTGGCGCGCCTCCCGAATGTCGCTTTCGTCCGGGCGGTGGTCATCTATCAGCGCGGCTCTGATCGATGTTGCAGTCCTGATAAAGCGGGCAAGCTCACTGTGCTCGGTTGTGGTGTGATGCGTCTCGAACGCTTTACTCAGGTGGCTTCGAGCGATCGAGTCGGCGACGTCGGGATCAGTGGTGGTGTCTTCAGTCATTGGTTTTCAACGGTTTTAGCAGTCGATAGGCTACACTCGGCTGGCGGCTGGTCGGGGTATTCGTCAAGGGTTTGCTGGATCTCTTCGAGAGATATGAACACAGTGGGGCCAAGGGGAGTGGATCTGAGTCGCTCTCTCGCAAACGTGTTGTCGGCCTCGATGCGGTTGCGAACTTCCTCGAGTTGCGTCTCAAGCCACTCGATAGCATCCGTATAGCTTGTCCACGAGTACGTGTCCGCGTCGTCGGCTTCAAGCGGATGCTCCGATGGAGCAGGCTCGAACAGTGCTTGGTGGATATCCAGAAGCTGTGATTGGAGTGCGAACAGTTTTCGCTCGATTCGCGTGGACGTGCGAGTGTCGAGGCGAGTATCAGCGTAGACCGCCTCTGAGAGTTCTCGGACGGTGACGATGACCGTCTCGAGGATAGTGTATTGTTGTTGTTCGGGGGTGTACTCGTCGACCCGTCGGTCGTCAATGAGTTCGTATTTGCGTCTTGGACCGCCCAACGGCCGTATTACGAGCGTTGTTTCGTGCCAGTTAGACGGCAAGACCGCGTCGAGTTCTGCAAAGAGTCTAGCATCGTACCGCTCGAGTGGTGGCTCTGCGATGTGACACAGTTCCTGCCTCTTGCCGCTGCTGACCAGTAGTTGGCCCGTATAGCCGACGAGATACGAGGGGACGTCGATACCGGCATTGGTGACTCGCAGTGGTTCGGTCGGTCGGTTGTTGTATGTGATCGAGTTCAGCGCCCCGAGACGGGTTGGTCCGGTCGCTGTGATCTCCGAGACGGTGGTCTCGTCAGCTGTCGGGCTAAGCAGGAGGGTCCGATCGTCCGTTTCGATATGCCGAAACATGGTCGTTGGATCATAGTTGCAGATCGTCCCCTGCTCATAGACGGTCTCGTCTGCATTTTTCCAGCTCACATAGACCTCCGTATCTGGAACCAGTGCTCGGAGTTGCGTTCTGAGTGTGTGTTGGTCACTCATCGAGGCCACCCTGCTCGAGTTGGTTGCGGCTGTATGGGGTGTCGGCGAGTGATGTGACCGCTGGAACTCCGTGTTTGCGGATGAGTCGTTGGAGTGTGGCGTCGTCGATCGACTTCCAGTGGGTGGATCGTTGGCTATAGTATCGGAGTGTCGTGTTTTTAGCTGCGATGACGATCGGCTGTTCAGTGTTGAACTGGAGTACTTCTGGGTTCTCGGTTTGCCACGTGTGGTGGATTCTGGAACAGAGGGTTTCTATTGTCGGCGGGGTTGGATTCGTGTTTGGGAGGTTGGTGTGGACGGTCGGGTCCTCGATCTGTTCGTATCCCGTTTCGCGCCACTGCTGGCCGTCCCAGACGGTTTCGATGCGGACCCAGCTGTCGTCGGTTTGTTTGATCGTGAGTTTTCGGCGCGGGCCGTTTGTCGGTGACCACTGGAGGGTAACGGTCATTCGAGGGTTTCCTCCAGTTTGCAGTAGGCGTGCTCGAGGTCGCCTGGGGTGATTGGGCGCTCGAGGGTGATGGTAACTGTGAGGTGGTCACTATCGGACATCAGCAGTCACCTCGTCTGAGTACTTCTCCAGAGGGAGTGGGCGCTTCGTTCTGTTTTTGGCCGAATATGCGGGCCACTGATTGACGTTGCGGTTGTCGGTTTCCTCGAGTGCTTCGGTGTGGACGATCTTAGCCGGCCGTGAGACTAGTCCTGAATTCTCGGGGAGTAATTGCTCGACACAGCTCTGTGTTACGTGATTAATGACCTCGGGGGCATGATGGTGGAAGCCTTCTTGTCCACAGTAGCTGTGGGACCTTCCCAAACGCTCGAGTATGATGTTAGCTTGCTGTACATCCGAAATCGTTTCGTGTGTGGTAGTCGTAGATGACATCGCCTTCTCATCAAGGCATGGTCGGCGGCGGTGGTGCGCCGCCGGCTCAGAGGTTTCGTCTGGCCGTGTCCCGTGCCTTAGTATATTTTAGTATCTTGTCCCACATAGTTCTTACGGAGTAAGTTTACAGGAAGTCCGGTGTAGCCGTTAAACGATTACGCTGATAGTCATGGCAACATCAGTATTGAATATGGTTGAGCTGGACGACCGTGATCAAGCCGTACTCAAAGTGATGGCTGACGGTCGAGCGAATCCATATCTGATCCGAGAGGAAACAGAATTGGAGAAGGGAGACGTGAATACAGTACTTGTTAGACTGGCCCGATTGGGGTACGTCGAGCAAGTAACCCGTGGTCTATATGAAATTACTGACAAAGGTAGTAACGCTATGGGTGAAATTGATGAGTGAATAGAATCACACCTATCACTACTAGTGGAGATGCAAACAACATTAGTGAAAATCTCACAAGGAGTCTGCTTGACACTACAATGCTCCTTGAATCCTCAAGTTATGGGCTATTCTGTCTCTAAATATTCGTCTGCATGGTGACCCCGCGTTCTTGGGAAGTTCAATTACGGGGACCACTCGTAAGTTCATGATATCGTCTGTCTATGGCTTGAACGACAGTCAATTTGCACACCCTCGAGGCCGGTGTGTTCTTCGAGCAGGCTATCTCGAGTGTTTTTGCTCTGTGTGACGGGCAAGGGGTTTTGTCACCCCACACTCTTTCAGTCAGTAACGGTGGTCCAGAGCCGTGTCGAGAACACGTGAATGATCAATACCCAAGTCCGAAAATGCGATTAACCATGACGAGGGCAAACGAGGCGGCGAACAACACGGCGAGGATCCACAGCGTCTGGGACCAGCCAAGAGCGTCCGCGAACGCACCGACACCGATGGAGCCGGTCGACCCGACGACAATATATACCGTGCGAAAGACGCCAAAGCCAGCGTTGCGTTCAGCTTCGGACAGTCCGTCGAGGACTTTGGGCTCGAGGGCGGCGAAGAAGCTTGTCGCGGTCCCGAACAGGATGGTCGCTAGGATGATCATCGGCAGACCGGGATCGACGAGGAACACGAGCATCGACGCGATCCCAAGCAGCAGACAACCGGCAACGACGGTATCCCGATTGAATCGGTCCGAGAGCTCTCCGACACCGATCTGGGCGCCGCCGCGAACGACGAAGTACGCCGAGAAGACGACGCCGGCCAGGGTGGGCGTATAGTCGTGGAACTCGACTAGAAACGTCGGGAGGAACGAGATCAGGCCGTTGATCCCGAACATCGCGAGGATCGCGACGATGGTCGCGTACGCGATCGGTGGGCGGGCAAGCAAGGACAGGAATGCTTCGTCAGTTCCACGGTCGTCCGCTTGCTCTTCAGACTCGTCTTGTTGGGGCTCGGTCGGCTCGACGCGCCACAGGAACAGGATGAAGACCGGGACCGCACAGAGGACGACCAGTGCGATGGCGGGCCGCCAGCCGTACCGCGCGCCGATCCAAGCGGCGGCGATCGGCGCGAGCAAGCCAGCGGCCGGCGACCCGAGCGAATGGATGCCGATCGCTCGGCCGATGTCGTCGTACGTCTTTGAGAGCAACGTCGACGCGACGGTGTAGTGGAGGCCGGCGGCCGCGCCCATACCGACGACGCCCAGGAAAAAAGAGCGAAGACGGGGGCGATGGCGGCGAGGGCACTCAGGACGCCGGTCCCGCCGACGGAGAGCAAAATAACGCGTTTCTCGCCGAACTTATCGGCGAGGACGCCACTGGGATACTGCGAGAGCCCGTAGGCGATCCACATCCCCGACAGGGCGAATCCGATCTGGGTGTTCGAGACGGCGAAGTCGTCCGTGATAAACGGGACGACCGGGCTGATCGCGACCCGCGCGAAGTACGTGACGAAGAACGCCAGCGTACAGAGGAGGAGGACGGTGTCGCGATACTGCCAGTTCATTGTGGGCTCGACTGGTCGGTGGGTTTCCCGCCGGGGTATTTGGATATAGTGGAACTCTCGCGAGAAGACCACGCATCGCGGCCCAATCACGGTCGTACCCCGGACCGGAACGGTGCCGTCCTCGACTCGAGTCTGTCCCGTCGGATCACCCAGTCGGCAGAGCAGCAGCGAGCGTTCATCGGGACCCAGTCATTGATGGCGATCCGGGCCACCAATCTGTATTATGAGTCGCTACGATGCGCTGGCCGCAGGCCTATTCGTAAGTGTCGGGGTGTTCGCATGGCTTGCTGGCCCCATAGTGGAAGCCCAGTTCGGGACCGAGGCGCTCATCGCCACCTACGCGGGGGTCGCGTGTGCGGCCGGCGCCATGACGTACGCCGTCTGGCGCCGGGTCGACGCGTATCTGGCCGCGGCCTCAGATTCGAGCGACGGAGACGGCGATGCTGACTCGGAACCGGCAGAACGAATCGAGGTGGTCGACGTCGATCAGGAGTTAGACCAGCTCCGCGAGGAGTGAGTCCGGCGCTGTCTTCGGTCGGGTACGCGGAGTCGAACCGGCGGAACCGGCCACCCGTCGGCGAGACTCGCCGCTGGGGCAATGCCGGGTGCTGTCTCCAACCCATTGGCTACGCGAGTCGGGACCCGCAGTGACGGTCTCTCCAGACCGGTGGTGGGTGTCGGCAGGCGTGCCATCTGGGACAACTCTGGGGGTTGTTTTGAGTGTGATGAGTGAGCGTTCCAGTGGGTGGCTCGCTATCGGGCCACACAGCTCCCCGTGGGCAGCCACCTCGAGACGGTAACATGGGCAGATCCGTTGCAAAGCCTCCATATACAACTGCCGTGAACGCCTGCGTATGTTGCCGTGGGAACACGCGGCGGTCGCGTATCTCTGTTACACGGGGTATGCCCGTCGGGCTGAGGGTGGACCGGCGGCGGGGTGGGCCGTCCTCGTCGTCCTCTTGGCCTCCCAGCTACCGGATCTGATCGACAAGCCGCTGGCGTGGCAGGTCGGCCTCGTCCCGAGCGGCCGGTCGGTCGCCCACTCGGTGTTCGTCGGCGGACCGCTCGCGATCGGTGCGGTCGTGGTCGCCCGGCGGTACGGACGGCCCGCGCTGGGGGCAGCGTTCGCGATCGGCTATCTCTCGCATCTGCTCACCGACGTTATTCCGACGTATCCGGCCGCCGGGTGGAGCCTCGAGAGTGTGCTATGGCCAGTAGCGACAAACGAATCGGCACCCGAAGTAATGGGGACGGACACCGGCGCGATCGAACACACCGGACAGATCCTGTTCGGTGCCTATCCATCGCTGCTCGCACCCGAGGCGCTAATCGGGCTCGGCCTTGTCGGGCTGGCGGGGCTCGTCTGGTTCGCCGATGGCCGGCCGGGCGTCCGCGAGTGCTGGGCAGTGGTTCGATGGCCGATCGACACGCTCCAACCCGTCGTCCGGCGAGAACAGTGAAGGAAATTTATGCGACGGCTGTGACGTGGTGGACATGATGGACTCCGGACCGGACGAGTTGCAGTCGGCGATCGAAAACCCGTTCGACGAGGGCTCCATCGAGGCACGGTTGTACAACGAGATCCTCCGTAGGCAGTCACCGTTCACGATCGCTGACCTCGCTGCTCGTACCGAGTGTGATCCGGCCGGCGCTCGCGAGTACATCCAGTCCTTCGTCAGCCTCGGCGTTGTCATCAAACACAGCGGCGACCCACCCACATACGAGCGCAACGACGCATACTTCGAGTGGGACACTGTCAAAGCCCTCGCACAGGACCACTCGCTCGCCGAACTCGAGAGTCGCATCGAAAGCCTACTTGAGCGAATCCAGACGTATCAGGAACGATATGACGCCGATACGCCCGAGACCGTCGATCAGGTGACCGTGGACGCAAAGATGTCCAGGGCGTCTGTCGATGCGGACCTGAACGATTGGACGAACACTCGAGCGAAATTACGGCGCTATAAGCGGGCTCGACAGATTCGGTTGGGCCGGTCCGAATCGACTTGCATCTGACTCTGACGCGCATCTCCATTAGAGACGACAGTTACTAGGTAACTCCATCATAGATGATCCCACTACGGCGCTCGATACACCGTAGGATGTCGATCACGATCGGCGTTGCGATCTAATCAAATTCGTCGTGGAGTTCACTGAACTCGTCCCAATCGGTGACATCGAGGGCCCGTAGCCGATCAGTCGTCCACTTGGAGTTCGTGCCGATAACGAGCTTGTTAGGGTGCAGGAAGTCCGTGACTGCACTCCCTTCGCGGAGGAACTCAGGATTCATCTCGACCTCGATTTATTCGTTTCCGATGGCACCTTTTTTGACTGCTGGCTCAAGTACGTTCTCGATGCTTGTCGGGACGACCGTGCTCTTGATAATAACGAGGTGGCGATCCGTTTTGTCGGAAAGTGTGTTGCCGGTCGCTTCGGCCTGCGGTCCTTACTCTTCGAGACGTGGCGTGTCTTGCTGATCCCTCGCAAACAAAGTGGTTGAGGGCGTTGCCCACCTTTTCCGAACCCACCAACCTGTTTTATTCCATCCGGGGTGGAAAGTGAGGACGCTATCGTCGGTGGATGGTTGATCAGTCCATCGCTCGCAGCTACACGATCTCAAGCGATTGTTCGATTCGCTCCCGTGACCGCTGGTTTCGGAGCTTCGTGTGGGAGCCGATTACGCTACCGTCGAGATCGATCCCCTCGACGACACTTGCCCCGTCAAGGATGCTGTTCTGGACGGACGCGTCCGTGATAGTCGTCTCCGGAAAGACGACGGCCCGCTCAAGCTCCGCATCGACGACTTCCGCGCCACCCATCACGTGGACATTCTCCCCGATCTGACTGTTCTCGATTCGTGCAGTGGAAGCAATCGAAGAGTCACCCTCGAGGTAGTGGCAGACTGCGTCGAGGTACGACCCCGGCGTCCCGATGTCGAACCACGCACCATCGAATGAAAAGGCGTACACCGATTCGCGATCCTGGAGCCACTGGAGGAACCAGCCGGGTTCGTCCGGGTTATTGCCGTTCTCGAGGTACGTCTCGAGGAGCTCGAGTGCCTCGGCGGGGAAGCCGTAGCAGGCAATCGAGATCAGCGAACTCTGCGGGTTGTCGGGTTTCTCCTCGAAGTCGACGACACGGCCGTGTTCAACGTCGACGACTCCGTACTGAGTGGCGTTCTCCGGCGTGCCGACATCGTAGGCGGCGATTGTTGGCGTACCGTGAGACTCGAAGTGGTCGATGAAATCGCCGACGTCGAAACTGATGTAGTTGTCACCCGCAATGACCAGCGTGTCCTCGGAGAGTTCCTCGCGCTCGACCAGTTGTGCGAGCGCACCGACAACGCCGAGTTTCTCGTTTTCGTGAGTTGTCTCTTCGACTGAGAGCGTAGGCTTTTCGTATGGGCAATCGGCCAGGTGGGAGTTGAACTCCTCTGCGAAAGCCGCGTTCGTCGAGACGTAGACGTCCTGTATTCGGACATCTGCCTCGAGTTCCTCGAAGATCCGGTCGATCACCGTGGTGTCGCCGATCGGGAGAAACATCTTCGGCCGGCGTTTCGTGATCGGCCAGAGTCGCGTCGCGTACCCCCCTGCGAGGACGATGGCGTCCATGGTCTGGATATGTTATTACCCTCAAATAAACCTTCTTGAAAGTCGATTGGCCGAGGTCCAAGGAACACTGGAAAAACGGTACTGTCTAATCAGCGCGGGTTAAGAAACGGGCCGGTTGCAGAGACCGTTTGGCTATGCCGCTCACTCAGGTTGTACGGCCACGGATTCGACCCACCATGGTGATCTCGAACTTCGTCTCACAGGATCTGAATGGCAAGCCACCGGAGATCTGCCGCTCGGGCGAGCAGATCCGCGGTTTCACCTACGTCAACGACGCGGTCCCGGTGAACCGGACGCTGATGAGAATGGGGACAGGCGAAGAGGAGGTGATGAACGTCGACTCGACGGGGACCAGTGATATCCGGACTCTCACAGAGGAGATCCGAGAGGCGATCGATCCCGAACTGGAGATCGAGTACACCGAGGCGCGAACCGGCGACGCCAAGGCGGCCCAAGCCGACGCCTCAAGGGCCACCGAGCTGGTCTGCTACGAGCCACGACGATCCAGGAGGGGGATCGAGCGGTTCATCGAATGGTACGAGGCGAACCGAGAGTGGTACGAACCGCTGGTGTTGCGGTCGTGAGTGGGTCGGGGGACGTCGTTCGGTTCTTGTCATCGTGATAGATAACGACCGCGTCTGGTATACGGAAACCGCGGTGAACATTCTGCATAGACCGCGGGACGTGCCTGTATGTCGAAGCAATTATCCCGTTCGGTTGCACACATTAGTTCGATTGCCAACCATATGTCATCGGATGCTACCGAAGAGGTTTCTCGCCGCGAAAAAATCGACGCGCTCCTTGACGTCGCCCGGTTCGATCCCAAGTTCTCGGTCATAATCGTCGCACTCGGACTGCTGGCTGCGGTACTGGAGGGGGTCGGGCTGAGCTTCATTATGCCGATTATCGAGATCGTTCAACTTGACGACCCCGTCGCGGAGGCCGACGGCATGATGGCGTATTTCGTGCTGGCCTATCAGACGCTCGGGATTCCGTTCACGCTCGGGTACGTGGTCGTGGGGGTTGCAACGGTGATGACGGTTCGATACACTACGAGCTTTTTCGTCGCGTGGTTCCGGGCCGCGCTGACAAACTACTACATCCAGAATCTACAGAATCGGGCATACGGGAAGGCACTAGACGCCCGTGTTGGGTATTTCGACGAGGAGGGATCGGACGACATTCTGAACGCGATTATCACGGAAACCAAATACGGAGCGCGGGTGATCAAAAATTCCGTGCGGTTCCTCGAGAAGCTGTTCTTGTCGGCGGTGTACATGTTGATCGCACTTATCATCTCGCCGCTGTTGACCGCGATCGCGATCGGTATTCTGGGATTCTTGACGGTGTTTCTCCGGCGAGTTATTGAACCGGGATACGAACTCGGTGACATCGTCGCGGATGCTAACGAACGGCGACACGGGGCAGCACAGGCAGGGACACAGGGGATCCGTGAAGTCAGGATCTACAACCTCGCTCAGGAAATGTACGCGGACTTCACCAATGCGGTGGGTCGCTACACCACAAACAAAATCAAGCTCAGGCGGAATGAGGCCGCGCTGAAGAACTTCTACAACCTCGGCGTCGCGGTGTCAGTATTCGTGTTGATCTTCTTCGCACTCACGCTGGCGAATCTATCAGTCGGGGCACTGGGTGTGTTCCTGTTCGCGATGTACCAGCTCGGTCCGAAAGTGAGTGCGCTGAACGAGATTTTTTACAAAATCGAAAACGAGCTCGCTCATCTGGTCCGGACCCAAAGATTCATTCAGGAACTGGAGCGGCTGGAAGAGTCGAACGAGGCGACGAGAAAAGTCCCAAGCGAGATCCGTCACGTCGAATTCGACGACGTCCAGTTCTCCTACAACGAGGACGAGCAGGTGTTGAAGGGAGTCGACTTCGAGGTTGAGAAGGGAGAGTTCGTCGCGTTCGTCGGGCAGTCAGGAGCCGGCAAATCGACGATCGTCTCGCTGTTGGCCAGGTTGTATCCGATCGACCGGGGTGAGATTCGAGGGAATCAGATTCCGGTCTCGGAGATGGATATTGAGGAATGGCGCGATCGGATCGCAGTCGTACGGCAGAATCCCTTTATTTTCAACGATACGTTGCGGTACAACCTGACGGTCGGGAACCGGGACGCCACGCGGGCCGAGATCGATCGGGCGTGTCAGATCGCGAAAGTTGACGAATTTATCGACGAGTTGCCAAAGGGCTACGACACGCAACTCGGCGATGAGGGCGTTCGACTGTCCGGCGGGCAGAAACAACGAGTGTCTCTGGCGCGGGCGCTGTTGACGGATGCGGATCTATTGGTGCTGGATGAGGCAACGAGCGACCTGGATTCACATCTGGAACAGGAGGTCCAGCAGGCGATTGAAGCGATGGATCGGGATTACGCGATGATTGCTATTGCGCACCGGTTGTCAACGGTGGAGAACGCCGATCGGATCTATACGATGGACGAGGGTGAGATTACGGAGGTTGGCTCACACGAGGAACTTATTGACAATGGGGAGCAGTATGCGAACCTGTATGCAATTCAATCGTAATGTGTGTGATATTTGGTGTCAACTATGGAATTAACAAAGCGATCTTCAGGGGAGGAGGTAATGGCAAGACAACAAGAGTCTGGGCGAAGGGCACCGAATAAGATTAATTTATGTAGCTCTGCTTCAAAAGTGAATAATAGAGATGAAAGATAATATAATTTCTTATCATGGCTGGGTTGGACATAACAATTTGGGAGATGAAGCAATTTATCGCGCGTGTGAGAAATTATTCCCAAATTACGTTCTCGTCCCAGAGAATCACATTGAAAGAGAAGTCTCATTAGAACTCTTTGGCGGGGGGACAATATGGCCACCGAAGGAACTCGACTTTGCTGAAGTACCCTCCGCTGGTGTGGGTGTGGGTGTGAAACAACCTAGTTTCTACAATCGCAAACGTTCTACTCTTGATTTCGGTTACTACCTTGGGAAATCTGGCCTCGCAAGGGTGACTAAAGATACGATCGGTAAGAGAGGCCGTTATATATTACCCGACGATTTTAAAAAATTAAGGAGTGTGGGCCAAATAGGAGTTAGAGGCCCCTTATCGCACAAGTTACTTCAAGATTATAACATAGAATCACAAATAACAGGCGATACTGCGTTAATACTCGAACCAAGTGAATATGAACTGATGAATAACAAAAAGATTGCGGTGACACTCCGTGACGGTGGAAAAAAATGGGGAGGGTCTAACGAATATATAGACTCGGTCAAAGAAATCTGTAAGTCAAGGTCTGATCAGTACACCTTTGTATTCATTCCACTCAAGCCCGATGATATACCTCTCCATATTGCACTGGCGCGAGACATACCTAACGCAAAGTTCAAAAACTACTGTACGGTTCCAGACGTTAGTGGAGTTATTGATGAATACGCAACCTGTGAACTGGTGATTGCGGAACGACTACACGGTAGTATTCTTGGGGCCTGTTCATACACTCCGTTCATATCAATCGGTTATCGAGGAAAGAACGAAGACTTTGCTCAATCAATTGATATGGGTGAGTTCAATGTTCGAATTGATCGTGTTACCACCAGACAATTACAGGAGCTTTTTGATATGGCCTCTTCGGATGACCTCCAGTCCAAGTTGAAGTCAGAAGTCGACAAAAAAAGAAACACACTTCGTAATTTCACTCGAAAAATAATTAGCCAAATGTCTTGTATGGAATCTCCCCGATGAACCTTGGATTGATGGGATACAGATTTAGCCGAATGAAATAAGTAATTATAGTGGGTTTCTTCCTGAAGTAGATTGTTAGTTGGGGGAACTATCGCGATGAATGAGCCGTGAGAAAGAATAAATTGAACGTTTAACCCGATTTGTTCCAATTTGAATTGCTAAGCGCCTCCTCCGCGACTCAATCGAGATCAAGGCCGTCGTAAGTCTTGGTGTCGACGTTGAAGTAGTCCTCTACTGCATCACGTACCTAGTAATCTAAGTAAAGTTAGCACCCCTACAGGGGATAGATGCGGTAACATACTTGACTAAAGCTACGCTGTGAGATCAACAAGTGCTGTACAAGATTATGTGTGAAATTGTTCTGATGTGTATGACCCATACGATCAAGCGAACCGTCAACTGATCAATTCCACCGTAGTGTAGCGATTCAGCACGCCCATCTACATAGACTAATTATATCAGAGTCATTTGTCATCCAGCTCTAATGGAGATTCCAAAACTCCGATTAAGCCATACAGTTGCTTTGCACGGCTTTCTCCGTTGAGATGGGTTATATAACATTCTTTGGCCGCGTTGTAATCTAAGTATGGAGAAGAACGAATTTGATTTTCATTTTTTTCCATATATTTCTTAACAGATTTATGTTGGCGGATTAATGTACCATGGTTGGGCCATGATCCACCCCCACCTATTGAATCGTTGATCTCTTTTGATGATCTCTTACCCATTATTTTTTCCCACAACCCTGTGGCTCTACTAAAGTAGTGCTTTATATAATATGGATAATAAAGAGGAAGACCATGACCAGAGTGAGGAATTGAAGCAAGAGATGGATTAAGATCTGATAGGGTAGCTTCAACAACATTTCTCTTGTACCGATGTGAGGTTGGCATTCGGAGTGCAAGATCAATGATACGGTTGTCTAAAAACGGATATTTTGTTGGCCTCATCTGATTGAGGTTGTTATAGAAAATATGGGTCCTAGTGTTTGATATCGGGTATATCATCCCAAATTGAATGATTGATTCCCATGATGGAAAGGGCACTCCCTGAAAGATTATTGTTTTTCCTGTATCTTCGATATTCGAATCCAAAACATCGATTGCACTATGACACTTGTCTAAATAGGGGATGGGAATACTATATTCTCCAATTCCCCCTCTTTTATTATGGAAATGTATTCATCAGAATTCTCAACTTTTTTGGGCCGAGATAGTGGATATAGATGTCTACTAAGGTCTGACATGGGTTCCCTTTTGGGTACATAAGTATCTGATAATATCGCATCGCTATAATGTCCGGAAAATATATTTTCAGTTTGGTTTTGTAACTCGTCAGCAAATCCTATAGCATGGGCCTCGTGAAGAAATCCACTCAAAGAGTTAACTTCGTTTTGTTTATCAAATCCTCTAAAATAATACTCATCATCACGCTTAAGAAAACTGAACCTGGATCCGGCTGTTTGTGCAACCTTCTTGGCTGTTTGAGCTTCATTATTTCCTTCCAAATTTTCGTTCATATGGAAAGATGTAGTATCCTCTCCTAAGATTTCCAGAATAAGTCTCGAGTCAGCGCCACCACTTAATAACAAGCCTTGTTCACGATTTGGATCGGATCTTTCACGAACTGCATTAAGGAATGTGTGCTTGAATTCCTCTCTATATTCTGCAAACGAGGCTTTATTATTTGCTGGAACTGGCCACCAATATTGGCACTTATTGATAAGGTCACCATTTTTATCAAAAGTCAAAATTGAAGCTGGAGGTACCTTTTTAATCCCTTTTACCGGCGTATAGATACCATATACACTGGTGAACGTGAGAAATTCAGAAAGAAAATCTGGATTTGCTTTCAAATCTACCTCCGGGTGTGTAGCAAGCGATTGTAGGATCGAAGAAAAAACGACAGAACCGTCCGTGGCACGCGTATAATATAATGGGCGGGAACCTAACCTGTCTGTGAATATAGAAACAGTTTTGTGCTCATGATCGTAAATAATACCTGAAAATTCACTGTTTAACCCTGCAATAAAATTTGACCCATAGTTTTCGTAGAGAGTACCACAATATTCTGCATCAGTTAAATCATCTGGATTGCAAGTATATTTGCCTCTATATTCATGTCCAAGTATATCTCCCCAGCACCATATTGAGACGTTTTTTGTGGCTACTGGTTGATCATCAAATTCGGTCGAATGGTCTACATATCCAATTTCTAGATGGTCATTACAAAATATTGACTGCTGCTGACCATCAAAAGTATTGATTGAATTCGTAAGGTCATTGATAAAATCATATTGGGAATCTATGATCCCACAAATACCTGCCATTATTCCTTTTTAAGTGAGTCCAACTATATAAGCGTAAGGATGTCTAGGTCAGAAAATCGAATTGTGGAATGTGGCGAAGGTTTGACCCCGCAATCTAGATTTCCAGAATCTATGGTGGAAGAACCAGTAGTAAAAGAGGCTGGTTCAGTATTTGTGAAGGGGAACCGGGCTTCGACGAGCGACCGTTCGTCTCACGTTTCACAGCGTGACTTGCACAGTTCAAGTTCGTCAAGCGTCCAGTTGTAACAAAGTCACAATCTACAAGAACGATAGGTTCACCGCGACACCGCTTCAGCACTTCCTTTGCGAACAGCATCGCGTTGAGGTCTGATCGGTCGGGAGAGAGCTCATGTGGACAACTTCGAGCGTCTCCAAATCAGCTGCGGTCTAGATGTAAACTTCGGTCTCTCGCTCTTCAACTTGGTGGAGACAAATACGTACAGTTTTATGCGATACAACATAACCGTCTCTAATAAGATATCACAAAGTATGGAAATCGCATTTATTCATCCCAGTTCCCCGCAATCCAAAGGATCGGGAGCAACCCACTCCGCGACACAAATTGTTGAGGGGTTGTGTACTCGTGGCCATGACATCACGGTGTACTGCACCGACACCGAACCGGTTGGAACCAAATTTGAATACGATATCGAACAGTTAGATCTCTCAAACGGTCGGTTCTCGAACTTTCCTGAGCAACTCAATGCGGCAATAAATCAAAAACGTATGGAGTTCGGCCAGTATGACTTGGTTCACAGCTATTTGATGCGGTCAATCCCGTCAATGGGTAAAATTGGAGCTACTACCTCCGCATCCACGATGGTGACATTAAACGCATATGGTGGCATCTGCCCTCGTAATGATCTACTGTTTATGAACGATACTGACTGTGACCGTGCTGGAATCGGTCGCTGCGTTACCTGTACGGCTCATGAGAGTCTCACCCGGAGCAAGTACGAGGGAAAGGGTGTAATCGAAACTTCGGTGCGTGCTGCGTATCGCTTCCAGGACCGTATTCGTAACTACCGAAAAGTTCGGGAAGGACGACGCCGTGTCGATCATATCTCCCATTTTCACGCTCTCTCGAACCATGTAAAACAAAAATATCGATCGTTCGGCTTCCCTGAAGATCAGATGTCCGTAATTCCGAATATGGTCGATCAAACGTTCTGCATGGATCATCGTAGTGACTTCACGGAACCGTATAAGCTGTTATACGTCGGCGCATTACGCCACCGCAAAGGGGCCGACCAACTGGTTGAATTTCTTGAACAGTACAATACACAATTCGATCCTCCTGTAGAACTGACCGTCGTCGGTGCTGGTGTTGCGAAGACACACCTCAAGCGTGCGGCGGCTTCTCATGGTGTAGAAAATAATATTCGAATAGAAGGTCATGTCCCATACGAAAAACTCCCTGCTCTCTATGCGGAACATGACCTCTTCGTGTATTTAGGCCGCTGGGACGAACCATTCGGCCGGGTGTTTTTGGAGGCGTTATGCACGGGTACCCCAGTCTTCGCTACGAACGTTGGTGCTGTTGCTGAGATCGTCGGTGAAGCAGGATATGTGACCGACAAAACGGATATTCGAGAATTGGCTGAAGAATTGCGACTGGTTCTTAATTCGCAAACGCTCGGTCAGATGTCTGATCGGACAACGGAGAATTTATTTCCGTATGAACCGAATCAAGTGATTGATCAATTCGATTGTCTCTACCGAACGCTTGTATGATTAATCCAAAATAGATATTGCTCAAAAGATGATTCATAAGATACTGGGAAAACAAGGATTGCCAAAGGCGATTGCGAAGAAAGCCACGTCATACAAATATGACGGTCTCGTGATGAGTTCGTACGAACTTCAGGCCGCTGCCTCTCGCTCGTGGAAATTGGAGGAACGATCGACTGAGCTGAGCTACTCCTATACTTCAGATATTGCGCCTCACTCGGACGATCCGTCCGTCCATCGACGTCCCCAACCGGATTTCGTGTTCAGGCATCCATTCGTCGCTGAGCTACAGGACGCGGCAGTCGTTGGTCCGCGTGCGGCTGTCCTCACACGCGATAATAAGGTCATTGCGGACAGTTTGAAACGTCCAGCGAGGCATCACGAGATACACGCACACACCGCTGGGACGGTTCTTTCACGGTCGTACCTTCGCCACCGATTAAGCCGTCTAATAGGAACTGATGAGCGCACAGTCGAGGTGGCTGCGGTCCTCCATCGGAAAAGTTCAGTTCAGAATTTTTATCATTGGCTGATCGAACGTCTACTCACCCTCCGCGGTGTTTCACATTATCAGGAACAGACCGGGACCAGCGTAAGTCTCATTGTTACTCGAGATGCTCCTGGCTTCGTTTACGATTTTATTGACCACCTGGGATTCAGTGACAACGAAATCATACGTTGGGATGGAGGGCCGATCCGGGCAGATAAAATCGTCGTTCCCTCGTGGCCAGAACTCACTGCAAGCGGCTTAGAGTGGTTGCGCGAACGCATGGTAGCCTCGGTACCCGCTCAACAGAACTCAGTCGAATACGTCTACGTCTCTCGCCAACGAACTGCACAACGGAAGGTCACTAATTTCGACGAAATCGAACCTATTCTCTGGTCATACGATGTTGAGCCGATATTCTTGGGAGATATTTCTCTCGAGGAAGAAATAAACCTCCTGCGGTCTGCTGACGGAATTGTGGGGCCACACGGGGCGGGGCTTACTGGTATGATTTGGCCGGACCATACCAAAGTCCTCGAACTGTTCAATGGCGTTGTTATCCCTCCATTTTATTTGATGGCTGATCTCCTCGGCCATCAGTACGAATCAATTCTGGGGGAACCGGCGGAGATGGAGCGGTCACGGCGACACAGGAATACATATATCGCTCCTGAGGAGTTCGAGGAGCGGTTAGCCGGGTTTGTCAATGCCGATTAATCGTTCGTACTACCCTCATTGGAGCTAGTGAACAACATCGCTTGGTCGTTGTTGTATACGACATTGTAATCTGTGCGAAGCTCCGTCATGGGTTCCCAGGTTAATGAAAATCGATCAAAACGTCCATGATAAGTATCGATGTCCTCCCGCATCATCACTGATGAGTGTTCATCAGGTGTAATTTCAGCGTTGAACAACGCGCTATCTGGTCCCGTACCCAACGATGATATACAATTAGACTGGTGATCGATCCCGTTGAAATATCCTAGCTCTTGTTCTCCATAGACATCTCCAGAAGCAAACTCGCAAATCGTCGTTTGGGCGGTCGCCTCCGGGGCGTCAGCATAGTACCTGGGAGAATTAGCGTAATCTGGAGCTGCCGCCATCGCAAAGACCTGGCTGGCGATGAATAGGACAAAGACGAGGGCGACTCCAATCTGCAATATCTTGGCCCTGTCCAGAAGACTGGCTCTCCAGACTGCCAAGACCACGATAATTACTAACAGTGGCTCGGCCAGATGTAGCGTTCTCGTGGGATTCAATGCGCGGATAGAGATTACTCCAATAACCGTCAGGCCAGCACAGGCTGCAGTCGGGGCGAGTAGCGACAGAACACGCCCTCTGGTTTTTCGCTCTCGCATCGCGAAAAACAGGTACGCCCACGCCAAACCAGCAAGAAGGAGGATCCAGATACCATGCCCACGTTCGACGAAAAGCGAAAGTCCAGACGGGTACTGGTAGAAGTTGGCGATCATTCCGGGGAGTGCTTGTTCTGCAGCGGTTGCTTCGACCCCCGAGCCTGTGGACTGAAGATCCACACTGCCTCCCCCAAACTGACCTGTGAACCGAAGTATGCGACTGACGAGAGTTCGATACATCCCCTCCATGTAGATCATTTGGGTCCAGGCCAAGACAAATACGAATGTAAAGAGGGAGACCACTTGTTGAACCGGGGATAGTCCTGCTAGGTTATCCCAGGTTATTCGTTCTGTCAAGTAGAGTAACAGCATCACGAAGAGCACAAACGCGAAGATAGCCAGGGGAAGTTTGTGGCTGAAAGCCATCGCAGCGGAGAACGCGCCTATCAGGAAGAACATCCTGGCATTCGGATTCTGGACGTACTTCACCAGCACATATGCCGCCGCAATAAAGAAGAACGCTGCAAGGACCTGCTGTCTGGGCCAGTAGGCACGGCGAAGGCCCTCGGTCGTGACCAACGCCAAGATTACGGCCGCTCCGAGGATTCGATGGTCATCGATATCAAATACCTTCAGAATTGCAACAACGAATAGGGGATACAGAACCCCAATCAAAATCGCATACAAAAAGAGGCTGTAGTATCCATCAACGCCTCCAATGATGGAAAACATCCCGTGTAGGAGTCGATGGAATGGGGCACCTGAAGCACTTCCATAGTACCCACCGACGGCACCTAGTTCTCCAGCCGCAACGAACGTGTCGATGCGTTCGGGGTAACTATGTGATGATATCCCAACTGGTGTCGGCGAGTGGAAATTAAAGTATAGTCGATACGCGACCCCGAGAATGACCCCTCCAGACAGGATTCCGGATAGCGGTGAACCGTTCAGTGCGAGCAGGACCAGCAGAGACATTGAGACGAAGAAGACGGCGATTATCCACGGATAGAAGCGACCCGTAGAGTGGCCCGCGAGTACCATTCCACTGATCGCTAGAAACGCCACGATGAGTGGAATGCGGGGGTTGTTGGAAACCACGCTATACCAACTACTTGGTAATACGAGTTTTAATGTTGTCGGTCGGATTCGGGTGGAGGGGTCGGATTCAATTTGGGAAGTACTAAATTAGGACCTCCCCAATAACTCTGACAGGTTCATTTCATGGGGAAGGTTGAACGGCTACAAATCTGGTACGAGGACGAGAGAATCGTGGGGATTCTGAAAGCGGTTTGGGTCACGACAATCTATCTCACCCCCCTATTCTATGTGCTAGAGCGTCTCCTTGGTGAGGAGTTCCACGAGAAGCTGATACGGGCCCCACGCCTTGGCTACTGGCCGAACATCTCCTATCCGCAAAGCTTCAACGAAAAGCTCCTTCATCGGAAGCTGTACACCGACGACGAACGGTACGCGATGGTCGCCGACAAGTGGCGCGTTCGAGAGTACGTCAATGAAAAGGTCGGCGACGAAATCCTCAACGAGGTCTACCATGTGACCGACGATCCCAGGACCATCCCGTTCGACGAACTGCCCGAGAAGTTCGTGATCAAGGCCAACCACGGCTGCGGTTGGAATATCTTCGTCGAGGACAGAGAAGACGCGAATTTCGACGAGATTATTTCTCAGTGCGAGGAGTGGCTCGACAGCACGTACGGGGAACGGAGACGCGAGTACTGGTATCCGGAAATCGAACCGAAGATAATTGTCGAAAGCTTCATCGAGAGCGACACACAGGAGGTCCCACGGGACTACAAGTTCTTCGTATTCAACGGTCGCGTCGAGTACGTAGAAGTCGACTTCGACCGGTTCAACGACCACACGAGGCGGTTCTTCAACAGAGACTGGGAACCGCAGGGTTTCACCCTCGAATTCCCGCTCGGTCCGACCGCGGAGGAACCGAGCCAGTTGGACGAGATGATCAAGATCGCCGAAGCGCTGGGCGAGGACTTCGATGCCATCCGGGTCGACCTCTACCAGCCGACCGAGGACACAATACTCTTCGGCGAAATAACGGTCGCTCACGGGTCCGGTGGGGAGAAGTTTGTCCCCTTGGAATACGACTTTAAGTTCGGGTCATTCTGGAAGGACCCAAATCAAGGATGAAACCCGTTTACGATTCTTTGAAGTGGGTTCTGAGAGCCAACGCGTGGGTCCGCCATGGGAGGAAATACAGTTCGCCTGTCCGCCCGGATCGAATTGTGTGGATCAGCCCGGACGATATTGTCCACAAACCCGTTTCTCCGCCTCCTTCGAAGCGAATCCCACCGGCACTGATAGCAGATGGACACTGGGATCAGGACTTCACGGAAGTCGAAGACGACATCGTCTTCGAGGCATTCTACGATCGGTTCGTCAAGGACGTTGAGTGGGGGGAAACTGGCTACGTTGATTTCCTGATGACCGACGCTTCTGAACATGGGAATCTGTCAGCATCCGATGCACGAGCTAGGTGCGAAAGAATAGACGAGCTTTACGACTACATTCGAAAAGAAGGGTTCAAAACTCAGGCTCAGTTGCTTGATGAAGGGTCGTTGATAAGAGGTCTGAACGACTCCTTACGACCGCCAGAATATCGGGAGATTCCCGTCGATATCGCTCGAGGCGGGGAGTTTCTCTGGCACGGCGGGATGCACCGACTGGCGATAGCGAAGATTCTGGACGTCGACGAGATTCCAGTGCGCATCAATATCCGCCACGAACAGTGGCAAGAGATTAGAGAGAAGGCGTACTGCGGTGAAAGGCTTGACGCGTACAGTTACCACCCCGATATCAAATATCTTCTTGAATAGAGTGCTCGAAAGCTTCCACGAGTGCTGCTTGAGAGTAATGATCGTTGACACGCTCTGCTGCTGCACTCCCGAGTTCTGATCGTAATTCCGTATCTTCAGCTAGTTTTCGAAGATATCTAACGTACTCCTCTATATCCCCTTGCTCAACGAGATATCCAGTTTTCCCCTCTACGACGGACTCTGTGAGCCCTCCAACCCGGCTCGCGATCACTGGAAGACCACAGGCCATACCTTCGATTGCAGTAATACAGAGCCCTTCGTATCGAGAGGGTTGGAAATAGATATTGAAGGTTCCCCACAGTCGGAACAACTCCTCCTGCTCAACTCGACCGTGATAGACCACATTGGCTGGCTTTTGTGTCTTGAACTCGTCTGCGAGAGGACCATCCCCGATTACGTGGAACTCGTACTCAGGGAGGGCTTCCGCACATTTTATAAGTTCCGGATAACCTTTTTCTGGAACTAACCTCGCAACGGTTCCTATCCTGATTTGACTTCCCTGAGTGTGTTCGACTGGCGGATATTTTTCCATTTCAACCCCGGATAGGGGTAAAATTGAGAGTTTGCTCTCGCTTACGCCCCACTCTTTCATGTATTCGTATGCAGCATCGGAATCAACGAGAACACCATCAGAAATCCGGTATGAAAGTTTGTAGAGCAGTTTTTTCAGCCAGAACTGGTTCTCGCTGTTGTGCCTCCACGTGTATACGTTCGATGATCGACATAATCGGGTGAAGAACGGGCCGATAATCGCTGAGGGAGTGAGAGAAGAGACAAAGACATCTGACTCAGTTGTGGCTTTTCTGAACTCACGGATGCTTCTAATGCTTGGATTTCTGTTCAGTCCCAGTTCGATAATTTCGATGTGATTCGGGAGTTCATCGACTAAGTCCTCGTTCGAACCTTTGAGGGTGACAATTGTGATGTCGTACTCGTCTTCGTCTAATCCGGCAAGAAGTCGCACCATCCCAATCTCCGCCCCGCCATATCTGATGTGATTGATAAAATAGGTCAACTTTTTCATTATTGAATGACGGAATAGTACTCCTCGGTCGTTTCCCGCACGGTATCGTCCCACGAGTAGCTCTCGATAACCTTCTTCCGACCAGTCTTCCCGAACCCCTCGCGTCGCTCCTCGGAGCCGAGCAGGTCGTCAAGGCGCTCCGCCAGCGCCTCCGTCGACTCCGTCGGCACGGTGTAGCCCGCACCTTCGACGACTGGCCCGAGCTGCTCGAGGTCGGAGGTGATCACAGGCGTCTCGCAGGCCATCGCCTCGAGAACGGTCCGTGGGAGTCCCTCGTTGAGGCTTGGCAGGACGAACAGCTCGCTCTCGTTGTAGTGGCGTGGAAGTTCGTGGTTCGGAAGTTCCCCAGTGAACGAGACACAATCGCGAACGCCCAGTTCTGCGGCAATGGAGGGCAGTTTCTCGCGCATCGGCCCGTCACCAACGATTTTGATCGAGTAATCGGAGAACTCGTCGGCCAGCGTCGAGAAGGCTTCGAGGAGGAACTGCGCCCCCTTATTGTACTTCAGCCGGGCAACGAACAGGATCTGTTTCTTTCGATCGATCTCAGGATCGGGCGCGAACCGATCGGTGTCGATCCCGTTCGGGATGATTCGAACCTCCGTATTGACGTTCCAATTCCGTAGACGGTCGCGGTCGGTCTCCGTATAACAGAACACGCGGTCGGCCGTCCCCCACGTAAATCGGCCGACGGTCGGATTGAACGCATTGAGAAGCCACCGGGGGGCTGTGTCGGACCAGACACCGTGGTTCGTCATCACTACCGGAGTGTCCGAAAACCGCGCAATGGCCGCGGCAACGTTTGACATGAAATACAGATGTGAGTGGAGATGAACAATATCGTGCTTCGGGACCTCCTTGCGTAATGTTTGTACGATACCCGGTGTGATCGAATTTCCAACCGGTTCGATCATCTGTCGATGTCGAATCACCCGATACCCATCCCGATGTTCCCCCCGCGGAAGTTTCCGATCGCCGTTATCGGAGGTCAACACGGTTACGTCGTGCCCCATTTCTGCTTGGAGTTTCGACATACTACTCACGTGGAGACCAATCCCTCCAACGACTTCGGGATACGTACTCTGGACGACTCGCAAGATGCGGAGTGGAGATCGCGTCATTGTTTGAGCGTCACCTCGAGTGAATTTGCCAGATTATTATCAATCAACCGGTACCTGCGTGTTGTGCGTGTCATAGGGTATCGTACATGCCGAGGTGTGCCATTCGAATCGCTGGTGCTGCTCCGTTCGTAAACGTTTCCGGATCCCACATGTGGACCTGTCGTTCGACGGTGAGCCACCGGTCGTGCTCGATCGGCGCGGTTGCAACCAGTGTGTCGTACCCGCGCTGGAGGCCGACGCTTTCGATTGCATCAATCAACAGTGATTCGGATGACTCATCTGTAGCCTGAAACTCGAGTACGCGCCCTTCGATCGTCAGAGGCTCCGATTTTGGCCCCACAACTGCAAACCCGGTCAGCTGGTCATCTCGATATATGAGTACCGCATCAGCGTCCGGATAGCGTAATAAATGCTCAATATCGGCTGCATCTCGTCGGAACGAAGGTTGCTCTGAACGGCAAAGAGCGACAAGTTCGTCAACTGGTGCCTCATCGGAGTCGGTAAGTAATTCGACCCGATACGCAGTCCCCCGTTGATACTGGATTTCAGCTGTCGATGACCCGAATCTGACCGTATCACGTATCATGTCGACGACCGCCTCCTCGGGCTTCGGGGTAGATGCTATCTCAACGCACCTATCTAAGAGCCGCGCAGGTACCGGGATCGGTAAACCATACGCAAATCGGTTCCGTGTTGCTCCGCGTTCAGTCAGAGCAATGGAATCTCCGCTCGGTGTCCGGACGTTCACATACCGATCGATGGCCTCTAAACCCGCGTAGGTCGTGGAGTCGGACGAAACAACGTTGGTCGCGTACTGTGCGATGACGGTGGAATAATCGAGGATCCGAAGCCGCAATGGAAGCGTTCGGTATTCCCACCCACGGTCGAGGTTTGCGTTGTACGTGATGTTACCCACTCTATTGAACGTCGAAATCACACCGGCATCATTGTACTCCCCCGTAGTGACAGCATGCAACCGGGAGTACAGACCCTGGCCCTGATACGAAGGGTTGACTGCGGTATCCCCGAGGATATAAAGGGGAACCGTTCCATCAGGAGTTACAATGCGCTTCTCAAAGACACGACGGTATGCCGCGAGATCCCCATCACATTCGATATAGAAGCAATGGGCTTCGGGATCGAATTCTGGATACTCGTCGTATTTCCATTGGAGCAACTCGGTAGTACCCCAGCCGTCGTACGCCTGGTTAAGCAGCTCCAGCAACGCGTCTCGGTCGGGAACCCCGGTCTGGACCGTGGGACCACTCTTATTGGTTGTCATAGTAGACCTCCGACAGCATGGTTGATTCGTAACGATGGGGACAATCTGCCGCTACGTACTGTTCAAGAATGGTATTCGGGCTATCGAGATCTCGCCGATATTTTTCTGGAATCATCAGTTGCTAGTGAGACGTGTCAGCCATCGGTAGTCTCGCGGTCTTCCGGTATCTTCACTTGTTCGGTTTCGGTGTCGGCGTCAGTGCCAGGTTCGTCGACGCTAGTGTCCGGTTCCGTCTGCGTTTCGTCGGACTCGTCGTACGTCAACTTCGCGAAATCAATATGGTCGACGACGATATCTGACATTTGAGTGAATTCATACCCTCGGCCGCGAAGTTGCTCGACGAACCGCATGAACAGGTCCACGGACCGATCGAGATTGCGTTTCATGATGAACCGTTTCGGCTGATCGAGCCGGTCGTGGGATGCGGTTCGGTAGAAGTCCTGGAGATGTGTATTTACGACGAGAGGCGCCGGCAGCGCGGCCCGTTTGAGATAGCGGAGGTACGGCCGTCCAAGCAGCTTGAGGTAGCTTTGACAGGTCGGAATGCGCGTGCGGGTCGTGACGCCGATCGGCACCTCGAGCAACTCGTCCGTCTGGGCGGGCTGGTACGGCTCGATCGGTTGGCCGAGATTGTTGTAGACGCCGGGCCGATACGACGGAAAAACGCTCGAGTCGAACCGAAACCCTTCTTCCTCAAGGACCTCGAACTCGTAGGGCTCGATGTTTCCCTGTGGGGCGCGATACCCTTCGGGTTCGACGCCGAAGTGGTTCTCGAACGCTGCCTTCCCCTGCCGAATTTCCTCACGGAAGTCGTACGATTTTGAGGTATCGTGTTGGTAGGAGTGCAGATGGAACTCGCTCTGGAGTTCCGCATCCAACCGATTGATAACCTCTGGAAAACGTTCGATCGTCCGACCGACGGCGAAGACCGTCACCGGGACGTCTAGGTCCCGCATCACACCGATGTAGTCGTCAATGTACTCGAGCGTCAAGTGATCATAGCCGTCGGCGTCGAAATACCAGTCATTCTCGAGATCCAACGTTACGCAGGCAAGATCCCTCTCACTCACGGACCTGCACCTCTCGACTCTCGTTGGCCTGCATATCGAACAACATCGCGAACATCACGAACATGCACCCGACCGAGAAGAGGAGCAGGCTCGAAGAGGCCCGCATGAACAGCGGATCACCGAGCATGACCTTCGCGTAGAGCGACCACAGTCCACCAGCGGTACCCATTCCAGTCATTGCCGCACCAAACAAGTAGAACAATGCTAGCGGATGGAAGTCCAGTACGAGATACTTCACCTTCAGCCGCCAGAAGAAGTTCCGGAGCAACATCCCCGACACCTTCCGAATATACGTCGTGTAGTTGATCGAGGACTCCTCGTCGCCATACACCGCAGGAATCGCAACATCGGCCACCCGCATTCCCTTGGCATTCAGTTTGACCAGGAGATCGTTACAGTAGCCGTAGTACTCGTACATCCCCTCAATGCCCACGTTCGCCAATGCATAGTGAGAGATCGCTGTATACCCGTTCTGGGGATCCATCGTCTTCCAGTAGCCCGACGAAATCTTCGTTAAGAACGTTAGAATCGAGTTTCCGAAGAACCGGAACGGTGGCATATCCGATCGGAACTCCTTGTACAACAACCGATTCCCTTTCGCGTAGTCCGCTTCGTCCTCCACGATTGGATCTAGCAGCTTGGGCAGCTGGGACAGATCCATTTGACCATCGCCGTCGACGGTTGGGACGATATCAACTTCATCCTTAAGTGCCGCCAGATAGCCTGTCTTGATTGCCCCACCAGCACCCAGATTCTCTCGGTGCTGAATTGGCACGACACGTCCGATGGAATCATTGACGATCGCCCGCTGTTCCAGCATGGATCGGCCACCGTCAGTAACGAGTTCGGCTTCCTCGGTCGGTTCCGACCCGAGGACACCATCGTACTCGAGTTCGATCCCAGCCGCATCCGTGCGTGCAGCTGTGTGGATCTCTTCCCATGTACCATCAGTAGAACAATCATCGATCAGATACATCCGATCAACGTAGTCGGGCATCTCGCGGATGACATCGCCGACAAAGCCTTCCTCGTTGTACGCCGGGATGACAACCCCAACAGTGTGGTCCCGATACATCAGAGCCTCCGATAGGTAAAGTCGTTCAGTTGTCCTTGCTCTTCGAACGTTCCGTCAACGTCGACTAACACCGGATCGTCGGCCATTTCATAGGCCAAATCGCCGAATGGCAACCCGTGGAACTCACTATGAGGCGTGCCGATGACGAGTGCGTCGAACCCCTCGACAGAGAGTTCCTCCTGCACATCGATTCCAAACTCCTCACGCATGAGGTCGTCATCTGCATGCGGATCGAAGCCGACAACCTCGATACCGTACTCCTGAAGTTCGTCGATAACGCCGTCGATCGCAGACGTGCGAATATCATCGACGTTCGGTTTGTACGTCAATCCAGCGACGAGCACCCGGCTGTGCTGGAGCACGTTTTCGCTCTCGTTGAGGGCCTTGATGGTCATCTCAGCAACGTGGGTTGGAACGTACTCGTTGACCTCACGGGCCTTCTGGATCAGTTCGGGTGCGAAGCCCTGCTGTTCGCTCTCATAGATCAGATAGAACGGATCGACGGGAATGCAGTGACCGCCGACCAGTCCTGGACGATACTCATGAAAGTTCCACTTCGTACCTGCGGCCTCGAGCACAGCCTCCGTCTCGAGACCCAGATGATCACACGCCACGGCTAACTCATTGACCAGCGCAATGTTCAGGTCACGCTGCGTGTTCTCGACACACTTCGCCGCTTCGGCGGTCTCGATCGTCGGAGCGCGGTGTACCCCAGCATCGACGACCGTCTCGTACAATGCGGCGAGTTCGGTAAGTGTCTCGTCGGTCAACCCACTCACGATTTTGACGACATCTGCGAGACCGTGATCACTATCGCCGGGGACCATCCGTTCGGGCGAATATCCGACACCGAACTCCTCCCCAGCGTCGAGTCCAGAAGACTGCTCAATCGCGGGCACGAACACCTCACGGGTTGCGCCTGGATACACCGTCGACTCGAGGACGACCGTCGCCCCTGGTTGAAGGTGTGCACCGATCGTCTCCCCGGCCGCCTCAACCAATCCGAGATCAGGTTTCTCGAGATCATCGACGGGCGTTGGCACCGCCACGATTACGATTTCCGCCTCTGCCACCAGTCCCGGTTCTGTCGTAAATTCAATCTCGCTGGCAGCGATCGCATCGTTACCGACATCACCCGTCGGATCAACGCCTGCCTCCAGGGTCGCCACTTTTTCGGCGTCGATATCAACACCCCACACGTCGTGGCCCACGCTGTCGAACGCTTGGGCCAGTGGGAGGCCGACATACCCCAGCCCAACGACACAGAGCTGTGTCTGTGTACCATCGAGGGCAGACTCCGCGTACGTCTGGTCACGCATCGCTGTCGCTCCCGACAGTGTAGTTCTGTCTGTGATTCAGGTTCATCCCGTGTAACTGATTGTCACTCTGTTCAGAGTGTACTTCTATAAGTGTCTCAATCATTGCAGATTTGATATTGTCATTTTTTCCAGTAATCGTACGACGGCAGTATTTCGGCTTCCAATTTATCATTCGTACGCACCACCACCGTTCCCAATATTTCAGTTAAAGAGTACTATAGAGAGAACTGGTAAATATCTATTGGTTATGTAATTCACGGGTCAGTATTTTTTGATCATCGGCCGTTGTGTATTAGAATTAGGGAGATGGTGCGAGACGGAGCGAAGAACCTACTTGCTCTTTGCAAACGCGGTAGCTTCCATCTTGAGAACTAGTCACAAGACCGAAACCTTATCTGTCGGATATGAGATGTGGTAATCAGGAATGCAATACGGCAGGGTTCAGGAAATAGAGTTGCTCGAGCGATTGAAAGGGAATGACTGTCAGTTTTGTACAGACGGCTCGCTCGTGCCGGGAGAGTACAAGGGAAACAGCGCCGTACTCTGTCAGAGTTGTCAGACACCCGCCGTCCAACTCTGGTAGCGAGTTCGGTTGTCTCCTCGAACCGTATCCGAACGCACGATGGCTGCGAAGATTTCTGTCGGTCCGGTTTTGCCAATACAGTCAGTTCACGACTGTGCAGCACCGTGATCTCTGATTTGAGCAAGAGACTCGACGCACTGAGCTGGGCACCCGAATATGAAAGTGATGAGGGAGTCCGGATAGCCGCCCGCGAACTGTTTATCGGGCTCGAGGATACCCCACGCGTCGTCCCCAAAAAGTTACATCCCCAGTCGGTGATCACCGTTTCGTCCTGACCACCGATCGAACGCGCTGGGACCGGCTACTCATATACACCGAGATACCTCTTATACAACTCCCGTGACGCGATCAAAAAGCGTAACACTACTTAAATCAGACACAGCGACACCTGAAGGGGTATCTGTCAGACCACTCGAATAGGAAGGTGAATGGACACTCAATTTTTGCATGGGTTGCAGGTATCGTCCTCACCATCGTGCTCTTCGTTGGCAGTTTCCTCGCTACAGTAACAATCGCTGGCGTCGCAATTGAGAGCTTGAGGCGGAGCTAACAAACCCGCCAACATCAATCAGCGAGCAATCGTCTCGAGAAACTGCACAGTGATGACGCGACCGTTCTCCTAACTCGGCGGCCTGCAGCCAGTGCCAAACGATGTACGAGTGCCCCGTCGAAGAAGCTTCGAAAACACCTCGTTTATATCAGTGGCGTAACTGCATCCGGGCATGCAAATCCTCGTAACAGGTGGCGCCGGCTTCATCGGCGGCCATATCGCTGAAGGCCTCGCCAAGGGCGGACATGACGTTACAGTCATCGACAGCTACGTCCCCTACTACAATCTCGGTATCAAGGATCGCAACGTCGACGCCACCAAAGCAGCAGCCGCGGCAACCGACGGCAGCTACACCCTCGTCGAGGGCTCGATCACGAACGAAGACCTTCTCGACGAACTGGTCGCCGATACCGACGTCATCTACCACCAGGCCGCCCAGGCGGGCGTCCGCAAGAGCGTCGAAGAACCAGCCAAGGTCAACCGCTTCAACGTCGACGGTACGGTCAACGTCCTCGAGGCCGCCCGCAGCCACGATATCGACCGGGTCGTAGTCGCCTCCTCCTCCTCAGTGTATGGCAAACCGGAGTACCTGCCATACGATGAGGCCCACCCGACCACCCCCGTCTCACCCTACGGCGTCTCCAAACTCGCCACCGAACAGTACACCCGCGTCTACAACGAGGTCTATGGGCTTCCCACGGTTGCCCTCCGCTATTTCACCGTCTACGGCCCCCGGATGCGCCCCAATATGGCGATGACAAACTTCGTCTCGCGCTGTCTGCACGGCGAATCACCGGTCATCTACGGCGACGGCACACAGACACGGGATTTCACCTACGTTGGCGATATCAAACGCATCAACGAACAGCTCCTCGAGGACGACCGCGCGGACGGCGAAATCCTGAACATCGGGTCGACAGACAACATCGATATCACGACGCTCGCCGAAGTCATCCGGGACGAAATTAATCCATCCCTCGAGCTCGAGTACGGCGAGCCTCGAGAGGGCGATGCCGAACACACCCATGCGGACATTTCGAAGGCTGCCGAGATTCTGGACTACGAACCGACAACCGATATCCGCGACGGGGTCCAGCAGTTCATCGATTGGTACCGAGAGAATCAGGAGTGGTATGACCCGCTCGTCCGGAACTCATAGACACTCTGCTGCCCGGCATCGAGACAGAGCGTACCGGCTACGGTTGTGCCGCCCACGTCCTCGTGGATACGTCACACGCAACGAACGCGATATTGTGAGCCATCACTTGTCCCCAGCTGGGATATCCGAGCCACAGACGGTACAGATATCGAGCTGCCAGGGAACGGTTCGCTTGATCGGCGTCTCTGTCGCACACTGCTGACAGAACGCCGATCCCCGGCCGCGTTCCTCACCCATATATCTCCTGTTGCTATTGCTAATTATGAATGTAACGCACAAGAACTGTTGTGCGCACTCAGTCATGCTTCGTCGACGTCGATCCAGAGTTGGGCGGCATACGGCGCTGACTCCATTGCGGGTTCGTCAGGCACGTCATCCGGATAGAGCAGCCAGACCAGGCGGACGTCCTCGCCAGTCATTGTGGGGGCCACATCGTGGGGGTGATGCCACGTCTCATCGTGGTCGAGTTGTGTCTCGAAACGCTCGAGTTCGCGTTGGTCTTCGACGACCGTTTCGTTGCCCGCCTCGACAACCGATTGTTCGAGGACGACGACGGTGTAGTCGACAGTGCGGTGTTCGTGATTGTCGACGCCGACGATGATTTCCTGGGGCTCACCCTGAATGAACTCTTCGGGGTAGTTATCCATGACGAGTTCGCCGTCATCGTCTTCTCCGAGGAGGTAGACCGCAGAGAACCGCTCATGGTCGGGCGGGACGACGACCGCGTAACTGACTGTCCCAACTGCCAACACGACTGACGCAACTAGAAGCACGGTCAGTGCAGTGTCGGCGCGACTATCGGTCGAAAGCAGTGCCTCGCGGCTGGTGACGTACCATTCGCGATAGGGCACGTGGAACCGCTCGTCCGGCGGGAGTTCCCACCGGCGGACGGCAGCGACGGCGACAGCCACGATGGTAACGGCGCTACCGGCGACCATGATCGGCACCAGCCGAATGCCCCACGGCGTGAAGTTCAAGATGAGTCCGAGCAGCGGCGTGATGGCGATACTGAGCCCGATCGCGAGCGCCGCGCGTTCGATCCCATCGATTCCCTCCGAGAAACGATTCGAGAAGCCCCCGTTCTCGGCGGCCGGTGGTTCAGCATCGAGGCTTGAGTCGGTTGACTCGCGTGCTGTGACCGATGACGAGCCGTCTTCGGGGAATAGCGCTGCGATGACGGCATAGCCGGGCACAAATATGACGAACACCAGTCCCAGCGGGATTCGCAGTGGCGTCTCCCGGACAACGGGTGCGAACACGGCGATGTTCGTCAGCGCGACCAAGATGAGGATGGCAGCGAGATCGGCCGGTAGGCGGCGTACTGGTCGCGGGAGCATCGCCACCAGTGTTCGCGACGCATCCATTCGGCCGTACGTAGCAACGACGGTGATAAAAACAAACCGGTTACTCGATCCACCGATCACATCTAAACCGTTGCTCGAGTCCCAGCGAATGACGGGTTCAATGTACGTCTGGATCGCGACGGACCCGCACGACTGTGACCCACTACAGTCGAACCCGAAGCAGGCAAAATTCCCCCGATAAAAGGAGATGGACACTAATCATCGGCTGCCGTAAACTGGTCCGTATCCGTTGAGGAATCTGCGGGTCCACAGAGTTCGCGGGCGCGCTCAAGGATCGGCTCGGCCGTCTCGTCAGCGACACCGTCGCGACCGAAGGCGGCCCGTTCATACCCCTCGGTCACCGCCTGAAGGGACTCAGTTCGGTCGGCAGCCGTGTCACAGTACGCGCGATAAAACTCCCAATGGGTGAGCGTACCCGTCGCCTCGAGGTGGACGGCGAGTGAGGCGCGAACCGCGTGGTAACTAGTCTGAACGGCGGTGTCAGGGTCGCCGGCAGCGAGGCGGTCGGCCGCGTGCGCCAGCAGCGGTTGAGCGACCGCTGGATCCGGTTCCGGCGCCGCCGGTGATCTTGGCGTCTGCGCAGCGGTCTCGACCGCTGCTTCATCCGGCCCCCTCCGGTCACCGGCCACCGACGGTGCATCCGTCGTGCTGGGTCCACGGACGCGCCACCAGTAGCCGGCGGCGCCACTCCCAGCAAGAACGACAACAGCCACGACGGCCCACGCCCACGTTGGTAGGCCACCCGCACCGCCAGGGGGTGCAACCGTCGCAGCAATCGCCGTCTCTGCCAGGTTCGTCTCCACGTCGTCGTGGACCGCTATGAGTTCAACGTCTTCGTCGGCCGCGTCCGCGGGCAGCGAGATTGTCCCCTCAAACGTACCCGTCTCGTCAGTCGACAGCGTCTCAAGATGAGTGCCGTCGGCCTCGATTCCGACCGCCACATCCGCGACGCCGTCGTCATCGACCATCACCGTCCCCTCGAGCGCTACCGTCTCGTCGTCGACCCGCGCCGCCTCGAACGCAAGTTCAGGTTCAGTCTCCGTGATAGTGACCGTCGTCGTCGCAGAAGTGGGTGTAAGTGCTCGATCAGTGACCGCTGGCTCGACGGTCAACGCTTGCTCGCCGGCGGGAACAGTGGCAGGTACGGTGACGTTTGCGGCGGAAGAGGTGTTGGCAGTACCAATCAGCGAGTCGTACTCTGCGTCCGGATCCGACGGGAGGGTACCCACGTCAGTACCATCGATCGTGACGGCCATAGGGACGGCCGCATCGACCGGCTCTCCGTCGACCGAGAGGGTGGTCTCAAGACTCAGTTCGTCGCCGTAGGCCAGTGGGTCGGGTTCGACGCTCGACATCGACAGAGCCGGTTCGACCGGCTCGATCTCAGTTGGAACAGTCGTCTCGGCACCGAGCTGGCCCGCTTTTGGATCGGGTAGATACGCAACGGTCAGCGTGTCCGTGTCGGCTGGCACGGAAATCGGTCGATACTCGAACTCGAACGCACCCGTCTCGTCCGTCTCGGTCTGAATTTCCTGGTTGCCAACTGCCAGACGAATATCCTCATTGGCAATCGGTTCGCCGGCAGCAGTCTGCACCTCGCCGGTGCCGACCAGTGGATCGGTGTACGAAATCGACGACTGCGACGCATCGACCGTCAGCTCGGTCGCCGCGAACTCCCGTTCACGAATGTCATGTTGGGTAGTTTGGACGCTTTCGTTCATCGCTTCAACCGAGGCCGCCGCCGCACTCAAGTCAGCGTCGGACCCTGCGCTGATCGCGTCATAGGCCTCAAGCAGTTGGTCACTGGCGGTCGCGATCTCGATCGCAAGCGCCTCGAGATCACGGGCACGATCGTAAGCGCGCTCGTCATCGCCTGCCTCGCGGGCCGCGTCGTACTCTGCTTTCGTCTCGTTGTATTCGGCAACGGTCGCCAGCAATTCGTCGTGTTCTCGTTGGGCGTCCGTGGAGGCACTCGAATCGGACTCATCCCCAACGGCGACCTCGAGATATTGGGTGAGGCGTTCGCGGTACTCCGCATCAACGTAACCGGACAGCGCCGTCTCGCCATCACCGAGATCGCTCGCACTATCTTCGAGACGATCAGCAAGCCAACGTTCGACTGTTTCCCCGTCGCCGTCACCGTCGTACTCGTCAGGATTGCGGTGGCGGACAGGTTCCTCATCGTCCTCGTCATCCTGCAGCGCAAAGGCACCAACTGTCGCGGCGCCCTCGCCAGGTCCGGCTTCAGGCGCTGCAACAACCCCACCCATTGCGGCCACTGGCAAGCAGAGTAACAGTGTTGCGAGGACGATCGTCCGACCGACGGGGAGGGTCACGATAAGCGACTTTGCATCAGACAGTAAAAAACTGTTCTCTTGATGGACGATCAGCGACTGTTGCTCGTTCACCATATCGTCGGGCACACCAAATCAGTAGTTTCAACACACCGCCCCGGCATCGATCCCGTATGCGACCCACACGCCGACTCTGGGCAGCGCTTGCGCTCGCGGGCCTGCTCTCGGTGCTGGCGGTTCTCATCGCCAGACCCGTGTTGCTCGCGGGGGCCAGCCTGATCGGAGCGTGGGTCGTCACCCAACAGTATCGCTTTCTCCGGGCCCTTGAGGATACCACAGACGGCCTTCAAGTCAGTCAGACCGCCGCCGCCACCGGCGCCCGTACCGGTGAGACGACACCGGTGACGCTTGTGGCGACCCACGAACCGGCGACCCCGCTCACCCTCGAGATCGACGCCGGCCTGCCACCCGCCGCTACTGCCGACACGCCGCTGTCACTCGTACTCGAGGCGGGCGACGCGGGCGCCGAACGAACGGTCGCTGTCGACTGGCCGGTCACTGGCGAACACCGCTTCGACGAGCCAACGATCACGGCCGGCGATGATTACTTTCGTGAAACGCTTGCAGTCGGCTCAGCCCCGACGGTCACCGTCGAGCCCCGCGGGCCCAGAGCCATCCACGTCGGCGAGGGCGGCGATCGCATCGCAACGGCCTACGGCGACCGCGAAGGTGGGCGGATGGGCTTCGGCCTCGAGCCTGCGGAACTACGCGAGTACGTCCCCGGCGACACGGCCGACCGAATCGACTGGAAGGCCACCGCACGACTGGGGACGCCGTACGTCCGCGAATATGAGGCTGAGACCAACCGTCGGACGCTGTTGGTCGTCGACCACCGCGCGACACTCGCGACCGGACATGATGACGAGACGAAACTCGACTACCTCCGCGATATTGCGCTCGCACTGACGGCGAGCGTCCGCCGTCTTGGCGATCCCATCGGGCTGGTCACCGTCGACGACGCCGGCGTCTCGTTTCGCCTTGAGCCAGCAAGGACCCCGGCAACCTACGATCGGATCCGTCGACGACTGCTCGACCTCGAGGTGACCCCTGCGACGACAGCTGACAGCCGATCAACCACATCACTTCGCCTTGGCACCCGTCCAACGGCTGCTTCCGTCCGACAGAAACTCGGAGCGCTCGACGACGCCGATGGAGCGTTCTCAGCGAGACTCCAGCCGTTTTATGCCACCCGCGAGGGCTATCGCGAGCGCATCGATGCAGAGCCCCTTTATGCCGCTGTTCGAACCAGCCAGCGCCGCGGACACGCCGCCGGCTGGACGGTCATCGTCACTGACGATTCGCGACCGACCGAACTGCGCGAGACGGTCAAGCTTGCGCGCACCACCGGTGATGCCGTTCTGGTATTGCTCGCACCGACAGTCCTCTACGAACCGGGCGGCCTCGCCGATGTCGAACGTGCCTACGAACGCTACCTCGAGTTCGAACGGCTGCGCCGCGACCTCGCCAGGCTGACGGGCGTGACTGCGCTCGAAGTCGGCCCGCAAGACCGTCTCTCGACGGTACTCTCGGCGGGCCGAACACGAAGGCGAGGGGAGGCAGCATGAGCGCAACGGCCGACCTGGACGGCAACCAGTGGGTGATGGTAAGTACGCTCGTCGCCCTCACTGTGCTCTGGACGATCGTACTCGGCCCACTTGGACTCGCCGTAGGCCTCACGACAGCGGTGACTTGGTATGGGCTCGGGACGCCGTACGCGATCGCAGCCGGCCAGGTCATTCTGGTGGCAGGAACCGAGAGCCTCGCCCTCGAGACCATCCTGATCGTTGGACTCGGCTTCCTCGCCGTGGTGCTCGTCCCAATCGTCACCACCTCCACTCTCAGGGTCGTTGCCGTCACGCTCGCTAGTTTCGCCAGCTTCATCGGCCTAGCCTGGCTCGTGGCCCGTACCCAGCCGCTCTGGGTCGCTGCGGCCAGTGTCGCCCTTGCAATCACGCTCACGACATATGCGTGTCATCGCTACGAACGCGTCCGCCTCGGGCTCGTCCCGGAGGCGGCAACCGAGACGACCTCGATAGACCAATGAAGACGGACCACCCATGAGCAGTATCGACCCAGACCGTTCCGAGCCCCGCCCGGCAGACGGTGCCGATTCGACCACCGGCAACGGCACCGCTCCTGACCAGTTCGAACTCGCCGCCCAGGTCGAACTCCTGGCCGATGAGAACCGCCGCCTGCGCGAGGAATACGCCCGGGCACGTCAGTCACGGTATCAGGCGACAGCAATCGGCCTCGCCGCCGTCGGCCTTCTCGCCACCATTGCCGGCCTCCTCTTGCCCGACGCACGCGAGGTCCTCGTCGCCCTCGGCGCGACTGGCCTGTTCGGCGCCGTCTTGACCTACTATCTAACGCCGACACAGGTCGTCGCCGCCGACGTCGGTGAACGCATCTACACGGCGGGGGCGACGAACTTCGCCGCCATCACCGACGACCTCGGCCTTCGGGATGAACGTATCTACGTCCCCGGAGAGGTCGCCCCGGCACGCCTCTACGTCCCTCAACAGGCCGCATACGACATCCCAGACCCGGCCGAACGGGCAGGCCCGATCCTCGTCGACGACGAGACACGCGGTCTCCTTCTCACGGCTACCGGCGGTGAACTGTTCCGGGTGTTCCAGCGAACACTGACCGGTGAACTCGCGACTGCGCCGTCAGTGCTTGCCACCCAACTGACCGACGCCCTCGTTGAGCAGTTCGAACTGGCTACGAGCGCCAATGTGGATCTCGACCCCGAGGGCGGGCGTATCACGGTCGCGATCACGGACAGTGCGCTCGGCGACGTCGACCGCTTCGATCACCCAATCCCCTCGTTCCTCGCCGTTGGATTCACCGCCGGATTGGAGCGGCCCGTGGCCCTCGAGGTCACCCCCGGCGACGATCGTGCCGACTGGCTGGTGACCTGTCGGTGGGCACTTGAGGACGAGGACGCCGGGACCGAAGGCAAATCAGTCACGTTCGACGAAACTGCGGCCGAAGTCGCCGATGACTCCGTATCATCGACAAACAGCCGCAATACAGAAAATAACAACTGAGTTTTAGTTGTTAAACCCATTATACATCGATCGCCCAGCCGTCATGCGATCGAGTACACCTTACTTTTCGGCGGTGACTCTAGTAGGGCGACCGGCCTAGAAACGGACGATACTGAACATCCGCTGACCGGCTGAGGCAGCTACCCGTTGTCGCCGCTGGCGACTGGTGGTTCCACAGTGTCGGCCCCCGGCGGGGTGACTGTCTCGACAACCTCAGTGACTATCTCGTCTCGGCTGACGTCGCTCAGGTCGGCATCTGTGCTTAACACAAGCCGGTGGGCCAAGATCACTTCGGCCAGCTCTTTGACGTCGTCAGGGATCACGTACTCTCGGCCGTGAATTGCAGCGCGAGCCTTCGTGCTGTGAAGGAAGGCAAGCGTCGCACGCGGCGACGCGCCATGGGTAACGTCGGGATGATCGCGCGTCGCCGTGACGAGATCGAGGACGTACTCCTTAATCGCGGGCGCGACATAGACATCCGCGACGGTCTCGCGGGCCGCCAGCAGCTCCCCGACTTCGACAACCTGCTCAACATCCTCAGGTCCGAGCTCGGGATCATCGTCGAACTGGTCGAGCAACTGCCGTTCAACCGCTCGCTCAGGGAGGTCAACGGTGAGTTTGAACTGGAAGCGGTCACGCTGGGCCTCGGGCAGTTCGAAGACACCCTCAATTTCGATGGGGTTCTGCGTCGCGATAACCATAAACGGGGTCGGTAGACTAAGCGTTTCGCCCTCGATTGTCACGTGGCGTTCCTGCATCCCCTCGAGCAGCGCCGACTGCGTCTTCGGCGTCGCGCGGTTGATCTCGTCAGCGACCACCAAGTTGGCGAAGATAGGGCCACGCTGGAGCGTAAAATCCCCAGTAGATTCGCGGTAGACGTGTGTCCCCGTGATGTCGGCCGGCACGATGTCGGGCGTCATCTGGATTCGGTTGTACTCGAGGCCACTGACGCGGGCGAAGAGGTTCGCAAGCGTCGTCTTCGCGATACCGGGGACACCCTCGAGGAGGACGTGACCGCGGGTCAACAGCGCGATTGTGAGGTGTTCGATCGCCGATTCATTACCGATCAGGACGCGGCCAATCTCGTCCTGAAGCGCGTCATAAGTCGCCGCGGGATCGCGCGACGGGAGGTCGTTGGTCGAGGACTCACCGCTCATTCGTCTGCCCGTTTCGATCCATCACGGTTAAGCGCTGCTATCACACGTTGAAGACGTTGCTCGTCCCACTCGGGGTGGCGCCGGCGCAACACCGCTGCACGCTGTTCGTCGTCGAGTTCAAGGATCGGCTTGACAGAGGGTTCGTCACCTGACGTGTAGCGGCCCAAGCGACGCATGGTCGTTGTCCGAATCCAGCCGACCATCGCCCCGCAATCACGCCGCGAGCCGACTGCTACGGCCCCGATACCGACGGCACCGACGAGCAGTTGTACCAGTGGTATCTCTCGCAGCGTTAACACCGCGGCGACCAGCGGCGGCACCTCTTCGGTGTGTGAAAGGTCAATCAATACCTGATCGGCGTCCGCGTACAGCCCGTGAAGAAACGCCTTGTTATCTGGTTCGTCGAGCATTGCGTTGACGGCAAGGCTCGGGTCGCCGACGACGACGACCTGGCCGTCATCGACGTCCTCGACGGTCGCGACGGGATAGGCCGCGAGGTCCTCCCCATCGCTGAGTTCGCCGTCCCGATTCGTATCGCGGTAGGCATACGCGCTGGTTCGGACCAACACCGTAGCGTCGCCTGGTTCGACAGCCGACGCGTAGTTCAGCGTCAGTTGTTCGGCATCGCCGGTGAGCGTGTGGTTTTCGACACCCGTGGCGACCGGCATCGTCGGCCCGCGGAAATACTCCTCTTCGTCGCGGAGCAGTTCGCCGTCGACGCGAGCTTCGGCGTTGACCTCCGTGAGGAGGTCATTGCCGCTCGGGCCGAAGTTCTCGAGGACAACAAGGGTCCCACCGCTGTCGACAAACTCCTGGACCCGGTCGGCATCGGTGCCAGTATACGGCTCATCGGGGGCGATAACGAACGCGACCGTCCCGTTTGGGTCGCCGGTGGCGTACCGATCGGTCTCACGGATTAGTTTGCTCTCGACACCGGGCTCGGCATCGATCTCATCGCGAAGGTCGGAGGTGCCGTCCCACGATGGGTTGTATGGGCCAAAGGCAGCCGTTGAGGTCGCTCCAACAGCGACGACCACGACGAGAACGGACAGTGTCAGCGCGACCAGCAGCGCACGCGGCCAATCGATTCCGCCCCCATCGTGGAGCCACGCAATTGGTTTCACCACGGAAGCACCTCCGGTGACAGAATCTCGAGAACCCGGCGGCTGATGATGACGGCAAAGCCCGTCAGACCGAGTAGAATAAGCCACCGTAGCCGCCGTCGCCAGTCGGGTGTGACGGCAACCGGCGCCGTCAACTCGGTCACAATCAGCAATCCAAGCAGCGAGAGGACGAAGAACAGTTCGTAGGAGAACGCACCAACGGCTGCCAGCGCGAGGATAGCCGCGAGCATCCAGGCGAGCTGCCAGCGAACAAATCGCATCCGTCGGTGCGGTGCCATCTACCCCAGTAGGGGAAATCAGACACCGTAAATATACGGGGTTTGGATATCAGGCGAAGCTGTGATTCGATCGACTGTTATACCCTCGAACAGTCTACAGGCGGGGCAGGCCGAGTACCCCGGGGATTGACCCCAAGGCGGTTCACTAAGCCCCTCGAGGAGTACTTCGAGAAAATAAAAGTGTAGCTGAGAACGTAAACTCGTATTGGCAGGAAAGAGAGTTAATCGGATGCCGCTTCGACGGCGGCCTCGGTCTCGTTCTGTAGTCGGCGTTCGGCTTCGTCTCGATCCTCGGGATACCCAATATCGAGCCGCCAGCCGTCCATCCCGATTGCGTCGATCGTCCGCCCGCTTTGAATCAACAAGTCAATCGCCTCGCTGATCTCGTACTCTCCGCGACTCGAGGGCTGGACCAACTCACACGCCGGGAAAATGGCCGGCGTGAACGTATAGAAGCCAGTCATCACGAGATTCGACGGTGGGTCGTCGGGCTTCTCGACGACATCGGTGATCTCCCCGTAGGCGTTCGTGTCACAGACCCCATATCGAGAGGCTTCCTCCCACGGGACCTCCTCAACCAAAAATGCCGCATCCGCACGGTCCTCGCGTTGACGACGCACGACGTCCTCGAGATTTGCGTTGAAGATGTTGTCCCCAAGCATCAGCATGAAGTCATCGTCGATGTGACTCTCGACACCCAGTAACGCGTGGGCCAAGCCGTTCTGTTCACGCTGATGAGTGTACGTGATTGGCACACCATTATACTCATCGCCGTAGTGATCGATGATCTTCTCTTTCAGATAGCCAACGACCACAACGAACTCGTCGGCCCCGAGGTCAACCAACTGATCAAAACAGTGTGTCAGAATCGGTTTGCCGTCTACCTCCACCATTCCTTTCGGTTTGTCGTCTGTGAGTGGTCGAAGTCGCGTTCCCTTCCCAGCGGCGAGGACAACTGCTTTCATTGTCCCCTGAATGATGAGTCCGCTTACAAGAAGATTCTGGTTAGCGGTAATAGCCCATACCAGTATCACAAATCTTATCTCTTGTCCGCGACCGCACCTATCCCATGCATATCACGGTTATCGGGAGCGGCTACGTCGGCACGACGATCGCCGCGTGTTTCGCCGACCTCGGACACGAAGTGACGGCGATCGACATCGACGAAGCGATCGTCGAAACGATCAACGATGGTCAGGCTCCGATCGACGAACCGGGTCTCGAGGAACTCCTCGAGACCCACGCAGGCGACCGACTCACGGCAACTACGTCCTATGATCCGATCCCGGAATCGGACATCACGTTCCTGGCCATCGGAACTCCCTCCAACGAGGACGGCAGCATCGACCTGACAGCCCTCGAAGCAGCCGCCGAAGCCACGGGCGAGGCCCTCGCAGACAAACGGGACCGCCATTTGGTCGTCATCAAGAGCACGGTCACGCCGCCAAGTATCACTGACGACCTCGTCCCAGCCATCGAACGCGGTGCGAACAACCCCAACGTTTCGGTCGGCATGAACCCTGAGTTCCTCCGAGAGGGCAGCGCCGTCGAGGACTTCACCCATCCGGACAAGCTCGTTGTCGGGACCACCGAAGCGTGGGCCACGGACAGACTCAAAGATGTCTTCGAGCCGCTCCTCGAGGCCCACCCGGCGCCGGTAGTCGAGACCGATCCCGAGACGGCCGCGATGATCAAGTACGCGAACAACGCCTTCCTCGCCTCGAAGATCAGCTTAGTCAACGATCTCGGGAACATCTGTAAGGAGTTCGGTCTCGACGCCTACGAGGTCATGGACGCGATCGGCCTCGATGATCGCATCTCGGAGCAGTTCCTTCGCAGTGGCGTCGGCTGGGGTGGCTCCTGTTTCCCGAAGGATGTCAATGCGATTACGGCCGCCGCTAAAGCCGCGGGCTACGATCCTGCGGTGTTCGAGGCCGCCGTCGAGGTCAATGATCGGCAACCCGAGCGACTCCTCACACTCCTCGAAGCCCATGTCGACCTCGAGGACGCAAGAATTGCAGTCCTCGGCCTCGCGTTCAAGCCCCGCACTGATGATATCCGAAACTCACGGGCGATTCCAGTGATCAATGGTCTCCAGCGCCGAGGAGCTGAAATTGTTGCGTATGATCCGGTCGCAAGTGAGTCGATGAGCACAGAGTTTCCGGAGATTGAGTACGCCGAGAGCGCTGATGCAGCCCTCACCAATGCCGATGGCACGGTCGTCGTCACTGACTGGGATGAGTTCGCGACCCTGGACGACGAGTTCCAGACCATGGCTAACCCTATTGTTGTCGACGGCCGCCGCATTGTCGAGCCAACAGACGACATCATCTACGAAGGCCTGACCTGGTAGGCAAAGTGTCTCGAGTGTTCTGGCGAGCACTCGAGCGCGGAGATCTCGAAAGCCCAAGACCAGTGAGACTACGAACCGACGGTTTCGTCCGTGAGGGCCTCGAGCAAACTATCGATTGGCACCGAAGCCAGCGCGAGTAAGAGTCGATACAATCATTGAACCACGGCTTTTGTCCGGAAAGGGTCGGTTCTGGGACCCCTACCGACAATCGGGACACTTCCTGATGTCCTTCTAATAGACGAACTCATAGGCGATGGAGTCACACGCATCACAGACCTTCGGAACGTCCTGCTTGAGGTGATGTTGCACTGCATTACGAGAGAGATAACACTCGGAACATTTGGCGAATCCGGGAGCTTGCTGGAGTACGTCCATATCGAACTTGTGATTCCGCTCCGCACAGGCTGTGGCCAGTGGATTCCGTGACTGACCCGATTGTTTCAGCTCAATTCCATCATCGGCTGCAATAGCATGAGCAGTCTCTTCACCTAACTCGCCGCTGGCCCATTGAAAGAGGGCGATCAGCTCAACTCCACTCTGAGACATCCCTAAATCTTCGACATCGAGAATCAACAGCTCTTGCTTGGCTTCCCTATGAGAGTATTTCGCGCCAACGAACTGCTCATCGACATACTCCAGCGCATCCTCAAGTGCGTCAGCAAAAAACTCTTGCAGACTCTCACATTCGTACTCGTTTGCGAGTTCGAGTCCGTTGCTCGCAAACCGAACTTTGGAGCACGCGATCGCCGCGTTGTTCGTCTCGCGTAACTCAATCAATAGACGGATCGCCTCTATCGTCGGTTCATCGTCTTCGGACAGTTGATAGACGTCCATTGCCTTTCGGAGGGCGTGATCGACTTGGTCTGCCTCGGCGAACCCCCTCGCCTCTCAGAGGAGATTTTGTTCGTGATTACAGACCTTATCGGACGAGGCGAGCGTTGTGCCGCGCGAGTGAGCGATCGTCCACTCTTCGTGCCGTCGCGATGTACTCTCTCGTGGATATCCGACGCTGAGTCCTCTCGACGGCATTCCGAAGTCGATTACGACCTCCAAAATCAGTAAGCGGATCTCGTTCGGTTCTGATGCGGACGGTTGATTGGTCTCGCCAACCGGGTCGCTCTTCATCCAACACGCCCCAGCAATGCTCCTGGATAATACACCAGTGTAGGCTGTCACTCTGTCGCTCATAGATGAACAAGACTACCGGAACGGATGCCTGTAGACAGTCCTCGAATAGATATTCCGTCTCGAAGTCCCACCAGACATCGTCCTGATCGTCGAACCGTCGAGAGGCTTTCAATTGAGCATAGAACGGTGACGGGGAAACAGTGCCTGCACTTTCGATCTCATCCGCCGGCCGGATCTCGTAATCGAACGCGTAGTCTTCGTCGGCCAATGAGTTCACGGCCCACTGGGCAAGTAATGTTCGTACTCTTCCCCTCGATTGGTCCTCTAATACATTATTCCGATTTTTTCGTTTTCCCACTATATTGGTTCAAAAACTCGCCCCATCTGAGTACTTCGGAGATGGCGGAACAATAACTAATCTTCTGTCCAACTATTTCGATTACTATTCCTTTCTGAAACCGTGGATAGGTATCGAAGTGCGAAAATGATGTAGCAGTCCGTCAGTCGGCTCGAGAACGAATCAGAGAGAATAGATCTAAAGAAGAGCTACCGAATACGATCGCCGAAAAGGACGTTCCAGACTGCGTTCTGTGCGTTTCGGAGTTGCTCGCTCAACGTGGACTGGCAAATATCGAGTTCCTGTGCGACATCCTCAGCCGTTGCCTGCTGTGGAACCTCGAAGTAGCCACACTGATAGGCGGTTTCAATGATGGTCAACTGTTCCGGCGTCAGCTTTCCCTGGAGGTTGTACTTGAGGATGCTGCCGCCGAGTGGGAAGCTCATTTCATTGGTTTCAGTGACGCCGACGAGTTCGAACGACCGATGTTGACGTTCGATAGCTTCGGCGAGGGTCTTCAGTTTTTGCCAGCTGGTCACCGATGCAACGATAGTCATGTCCTGATCTTGGACGATGATACGATGCGGGACGGCATCGTGTGCGAGCAGGATCGCTGTCGGTCTCGGCTCGTGTCCGTTGATGAAGGTGAGAACGTAGAACGTGTTCGAGATGGAACTCGCTGGTTGAACGAACACTGGCTCAATACGGCCAATCTCGTCGAGTATGGGAACCAGATTCGACACCTCCGGGGCCGTTATTGTGAAAAACTCGAGCCACTGTCCGTCAGTGGCTCCGGGTAACACGTTGTCGAGTTCGATCTGGGCAGAGACAGACAGGGCGCTGTTTAGGGCCTCCAACACGCCGATCGGCTCCGTCTGGAACTCGATTCGGAGTCGATTCGAGTCCTGAGTTGTGAGTTCCATTACCAGTACGGCTCGCGCAATAGTTTCTTGTCGACTTTTCCGTAGGGGGTCTGTGGCAACGTGCCGACAGTATCGACCGAATCCGGGACTGCCGGTGGATCGAGTCGCTCTCGGCAGAACTCCTGTAGCTCGTCCAGTTCGAGCAGTTCACCGTCAGCAATCGAGAGGACTGCTTTCACATCTTGTTCGGATTTGTGGAACGTCGCATCGCTAAGAGAGTCGGCCGAACGCTTCGGCACGCCGATGACTGCTACCTCACGAACAGTCGGATGACTCTGGATAACGCTCTCGACTTCGGTCGAGTACACCAACTGGTCGTCCGAAACGATGGCGTTCTGTATCCGATCTAGAACGAAGAGGCGGCCATTGTCGTCAATGCGGCCGATATCACCGGTTCGGATCCACTTGCTATCTGATCGAGGAGCAGTCAGGTCATCATCGGTGTATCCGGTCATTGCGTAGGGAGACTGCACACCAACCTCGCCGATATCATCGCCCCACTTATCATACTCGTTTCCGAAATCGAGCAACGTGATATTGGCCAACTGGGCTGGAATACCGTTCGACTGAAGCCATTCTGTGTTCTGCGTGCTGTGTTTCGATTTCGGGAGAACAGCAACGAGATTCGGAACCTCGGTTAGCCCGTAGAACTGGACGAATACGGAGCCAAGTGCGTCAAGCCCTTCTTTGAGCCGCGAGGTAGGGATCGGTGCTGAGCCGTAAACGAGCGTATCGAGTGCGCCCGTATCAGCGTCAGCAACCGCCGACTGATCGAGGAGTTCAGCAATCATCGTCGGCGTAAGATACAGCCATGAAATGCGATCGGTCTCAATGCGCTCGAGCGTGGTTTCGGGGTCGAACTTCTGGTCGAGCACAACGGTCCCACCCTGCATGAGGATGGTTTTTGCGAAGTAGCCGGCCGAGTGCGAGAGTGGCGTAACGAGCAATCCAGTCTCACCTTTCCTGACTTCCAACTCATACACGTGTGAGTAGAGGTTGAGGATAATGCTCTCGTGAGTGTGCAGTGTCCCCTTCTGCTCGCCGGTCGTCCCACCCGTGTAAAAAATCGTCGCGACATCGTCCGCACTCGAGCGGATTACGGGTAGGCCCGATGGTGCTTTTGCCAGTACCCCCTCAAAACTGTGGAACCCGATGGGAAGGCTGCTATCACTGTCAAGTCCGATGACGTGTTTGCAGTCCAATGATCGCTGTTGAAGATCCCGAACGGTATCGAAAAATGCCGGTCCGACAACCAAGACATCAGGTGCTGAATCTGTGAGAATATATTCACACTCTTCGTCACTAAGCTGGTTGTTTAGCGGAACAGTCGTGACGTTCGCTCGAGCCGCAGCGATCTCAGTAAGGAGAAACTCAGGGCGGTTCCCCATAAGGATGGCAACGCGGTCGCTCTCATTGAGACCGAGCGAATGGAACGCGCTCGCCAACTTTGCCGACTGCGCGTCAAGATCAGCGTAGGTCGTAATTTCGCCCCGGAACCTAATCGCTGGACCGTCGCCGTGCCGCCTAAACAGTTCCTCATAGAACTCGTCCAAGGTACAGAGTTCACGACTCATCTGTACTCGACTCTCTGGGAACCGTCTGTCTTTATTTGGGCCATGGTACCATCCCTCGTAATAACTCTCAACATCCATTCCCTGAAACATTAATCTAACTCCCACTGTGAAAGCCGTGGGAATAGATTCTAGCCGCACCTCCATTTTCTCCAATAAACAGGCCGTTGGTCACTTCTAACGGCCAATTCCGACAAACCAGTGAGAACTCGAACCGCGAGTCTATAATAAATGACCAATATATATCGACCGTGGTTCGAAGGAAGGTTATTGATAACATGCAACAAAGACAGACGAGATGTCCGTAGACGAACACCAACCAGAAATACTGGCGATTGATGCGGGTGGGACACTGACGGACACGATCGTCATCGACTCCGATGGCGGGTTCACCGTCGGGAAGGCACAGACAACACCGGAAAACGAGGCAGAGGGATTCCGTGATTCCATCGACGACGGCCTCGGGTACTGGGACGTATCGCCCGACGATACGTTCCCGTCCTTGGCAGCAGGAATCTATTCGGGCACGGCAATGCTGAATCGACTGCTCGAACAGGAAGGAGAAGTTGGCGGAATCATCGTTACTGCGGGACAGGAAGATTACCTTCGAACGGAGCGCGCACGGCAGACATACACGAATTACTCGTACTCTGACCGGCTCCACTCGGTAACACACCAACACACCGAACCGTTCATTCCAAAAGACCTCATTCGGGGGGTTCGTGAACGGATCGATCCGCTTGGCCGGGAAGCGATTCCGCTCTACGAAGAGGAAGTCCGAACCGCAGTCGATGAACTTCTCGATGAGGATATCAACTACCTCATTTTCAACTTCATCTATTCGTATGCCAACGACACACACGAGCAGCGAGCAAAAGAGATCGCACAGGAGGTGATGGACGAGCGAGGCAAAGAAGTGCCGTTGTACCTCGCAAGCGAGATTCAGCCTGTGAGGGGCGACTTCATGCGTCTCAACACGGTTATCGCCGAGGCGTACGCGGCCGAACCATCCCGGGAACAACTCCATGGGGTGATGGATACCTGCGAAGACCTCGGTGCCGAGTTCGAGCTCAGAGTGATGGCCGGACACGGTGGCACCATTAGTTATAGTTCAGAGAGGCTAGCGAGTACGCTCATTTCCGGGCCGATTGGTGGCGTCATCGGTGCCGACTACGTCGCGAGACATCTCGACATCGACAATCTGGTCTGTACGGATATTGGTGGGACGAGTTTCGACCTCTCGCTCATCACCGACTCGTCGTACTCAGTGGACCCGGAGCCCACCATCTCACGATATCTCCTCAACCAATCGATGGTCGAACTCAACAGTATCGGTGCGGGAACCGGCTCGCACGTAAAGATCGACCCGAACTCCAACCGGATGGAGATCGGCCCGGAGAGTGCCGGCGATCAGATCGGTGTCTGTAACGTCGAGGGTGATGTCCAGCAGCCGACCATCACCGACTGTGATCTCTTACTCGGAATCCTGAACCCAGATTACTTCCTCGGAGGTGATCTCGAACTCGACAAAGACGCCGCCAAAGCAGCTATTGAGGACCAAATTGCGTCAAAACTCGGTGTTGACGCCTACGACGCCGCAGAGGGTGCAGTTGATCTCATGGAGTCGCGGCTCCAGAACCAAGTGAAAGCTGCAGTACTCGGAAAAGGGTACTCACCGGTCAACTACTCGCTCATCTCCTATGGCGGTGGTGGACCAGTTCATGCCGCTCAGTACGTTGAGGATCTTCATTTCCAAGACGTGTTGGTTCCAGCGTGGGCAGCCGCCTTCTCCGCGTTCGGTTGTGCCTGTGGGGACTACGAGTATCGTTACGAGGCGACCATCGATCTCCCGGTTGGCCCCGACCTTGAGGACGAGGAGAAAATGGACGTCGCAGAGACGCTAAACGAACAGTGGGCGACACTCAAAGAGGACATCGTCGAGGAGTTCGAGCGGAGTGGCTACGACGCCGAAGACGTCACGCTCGACCCGGAAGTTCGGATGCAGTATCAAGGCCAACTCAACACGCTCGAAGTGTCGGCCCCGACCGCGAACATCACCGAACCGGAGGAACTCGACCAACTCGTCGAAAACTTCGAGGAACACTATGCAAAGGTGTACGCCCGCTCGGCAGCGTCGCCGGAACTTGGTTACACCATTACCCGTGCAGTCGGTGTCGGCCAAGTCCCCATTGAGAAACCACAGATACCGGACGTATCACTTCAAGATGAGGAGCCACCGGAAGCTGCGGCCAAAGGAACCCGTGAGGTGTACTGGAACGGGGACTGGCAGGACGCGTCGATCTGGGAGATGACCGAGTTAGCCGCCGGAAACGTCATCGACGGGCTCTCGATTATTGAGTCGCCTGCAACAACGTTCGTCGTCCCACCGAATTTTACGGCTGATCTGGACAGTCACCGGATCTTCCACCTGACACAGGAGAACTAACCAATGCCACCACAACAAGACCAACTCAACGACCGCGTACGAACCGAACAGGAACGAATCAACGAGAAAATAGGAACGAACGAAGGTATCGGTTGGAATGGCGAGTCGGTCAGGGAGATGCTCGAGACTGCAGAAAATCAGTACGAAGAGACTGGCCACTGCTATGGCATCGAAGAACTACAACTCAAAAACGAGACGCCAATCGAGTACGAGAAGATTTTCTCCCAGCTTCGGGGTGGTCTGGTCAACGCCCGTGAAACGGCACTGAACATCTCTGCCAGCCCGATCGTGAAAGAGATCGGGGAGCTGAGTTTCATGTTGTATACGCCGGAAGGCGATAGCGTCGCACTCTCGACGGGGATCATCGTCCACGTTCATACGACCAGTGACGCAATCAAGTGGATGATCCGGCATGATTACGAGGACAATCCCGGTATTGAACCGGGTGATATCTTCTGTAATAACGATCCTCATATCGGGGACGTTCACAACACAGACGTCCAGACAATCGTCCCAGTATTCTGGGAAGGCGAACTCATCGCGTGGGCAGCCGGCGTCACACACGAGGTTGATATCGGTGCTTCCTCACCGGGCGGAGATCCGGTTGGCCCGACATCTCGGTACGATGACGGGTTCGATATCCCGGCGATGAAAATCGGAGAAAATGACCGGCTCAATGCTGACTACGAGAAACGGGCCGAAATGGGCGTTCGAACACCCGAACTGTGGAAACTTGATGAACGATGTCGACTCGCTGGCTGTCATATGGTTCGGGATGCCGTCCACAGTCTCATCGAGGAGGAAGGCGTCGATACGTACAAACAATTCGTCCGCGAGGTCATCGAAGACGGTCGTCGAGACTTCAAACAGCGAATTAAGGAACTCACTGTCCCCGGTCGCTACCAAGCCCCGACGTTCACCGACGTGCCGCTGGAAGGCGAACAGGGACTGCCGAAACGGTCTGCCAACAACGATATGATGCACGCACCGTTGGAAGTCGAGATTGAATCCGACGGTTCGTTCGAACTCGACTTTGACGGCTCAGACGCCCAAGGCGAACACGTGTTCAACTGTACACCGAGCGCGCTTCAGGGAGCAATCTGGGTGTTGTTGACCCAGACGATTATCCCGAACGATAAGATCAATGACGGCGCCTACTACGCGACAGAGACGTCGGCCCCCGACGGAGCGTGGTGTAACCCGGATACGGTACGGGCGGCGACGGCCGACGCGTGGCATTTCCTTCGGCCGTCGCTTTCGGGGATGATCCGGTCACTATCACGGTCGTTCAACGCGAGAGGCTATGTCGAAGAGATGGCGTCAAGCTACGGTGACACTGCCAACTACTTCCAAGGCGAGGGAACCGATATGTTCGGCCAGCCGTTCGCGACACTGAACTTCGAATTGTCGAGTCAAGGGTTCGGTGCCCGTGGTTTCACTGACGGGTTCGACGCCGCCTATGCCATGTGGAATCCCGAAGCCGATCTCGGTGAAGTAGAAGTATGGGAACTGCTGGAACCCGCGCTGTACCTCGGACGGACCCTCAAGCCCAACAGTGCGGGGATGGGCAAGTATCGCGGCGGCTCTGCGTTCGAGTCAGTCCGGATGGCTTGGGGTACCGACGAGCTGTACTTGCAGAACAACGGGAACGCCCTCGCATTCAACAGTCCGGGAATGTTCGGTGGCTATCCCTCTTCGACAGGCTACATCCACAACGTTCGGGATACCGACATGGAAGAGCGGATCGAGAATCGAGACAAGTACCCGGTCCGGGACGGAACGCCAGAGGATTCACAGATGTTCGACCTCGTCGAGGGTGAGGATCGCCAGTTCGAAGAACGGGGGACCTCACTGCTCGAGGAGTACGACGAACGAGACCTGTACCTCAGCGTTAACCGTGGCGGTGCAGGGCTGGGCGATCCACTCGAGCGAAGTGTCGAACTCATCGAGGAAGACCTCAACGAAGAACACGTCCAACAGAAGTATGCAGAACGCGTCTACGGAACTCACGTCAAAGAAGTCGGTGACGGTGAATACGAGGTTGATCCCGAAAAGACAGCATCGAAACGAGATCGCATCCGCGAGCAACGAGGTGAGGAAGCAATACCAGTCGACGAGTGGCTAGAGCAACGTCGAGAAGACGTTGTTGAAGGAAACTTCATTCCAGTGGTCAAAAAGACCTACAACGAGAGTCTCGAACTGAGCGACGAATGGGACGACCACTTCCGCTCGTTCTGGGACCTGCCTGCTGACTTCACCTTCGAAATGGAGGACTGACCAATGCCAGAATACTCAAAGGAACGTATTGAATCGCTCATTGACGGCACCATTCCCTTCGACGACGCGAAGGATATGATGAGCGCGTACAAGGATTCGGATCGCTTCGACAAATACCGAGAGATACTCCAAGAACGGGCAGCGTGGGACGACACGATCCTCCTCCCGTTGACCGACCATCTCTACGTGGTCAACAACGGCAATGACCGGGTCACGAAGTGTGACTGTGGTCACGAGTTCGGTGATTACCGAGACAACTGGAAACACGAGGCACTCATCAACGTCAGAGACAGCCGTCAGGATCTCCAAGAGATCTATCCGAAAGCCATGCACTCAGACCCCGAGTGGATGGTGCTCCGGGAGTACTTCTGTCCAGGCTGTAAGACACAACTTGAAGTCGAAGCCGTTCCACCGGGCTACCCAATCGTCTTCGACTTCCGGCCATATATCGACGACTTCTACGAGGACTGGCTTGGCAGGAAGGCACCAGACAAACAGTAAATCGCACCGCAATCCAATTACATAATTCCCCACAATTCACCGGCTTCCAGTTCATCCATGCCATACAGTGACAATCGTGCGTACACCCTGAAGGGCTGTTTCGAGTCTAGTCTGGCCCGAAACAGTGAGCGTACAGCACTTCACTTCGAAGAGACCGACGAGACACTTACATACGCGGATCTTGACAGCCAGTCGAACGCCGTTGCGAACGCCCTCGCTGACCGCGGTGTCACCCCCGGAGACCGTGTCGCACTGATGCTGTCTAATCGAATCGAGTATATCATCGCGGACTTGGCAATCATCAAAGCAGGTGCTGTCAAAGTTCCACTAAACGATATGCTCACGCCTGACGAGTTCGAGTACATGCTCTCGGATTCCGGGGCATCTACCGCCATCGCTGGGCCAAAATTCACTGCCACTCTTGATAGCCTCCATCCAGATCTTCCAGAAATAGAACGTCTCATCGCTATCGCGGAGGGCCAGTCGCTCCCGTCAGCATTCACAGATTTCGAGTTGCTCGTGGCAGAGGGCAGGTCGGAGACGGCACCAACAGTCGACATCGAACCGTCCGAGACGGTCGCCCACTACTATACTGGGGGAACCACAGGGAAACCAAAAGGTGTCATCCACAGCCATCGGAACATGACGATGAACGTCTACGCCCACGCCATCGAACTGGGTATCACGGGTGACGATACGCTTCTGTTAATGACTCCACTGCCCCACTCTGCGGGACTGTTTCTGTGGGGCGGCTTGTTGACAGGGGCGACGATGGTCGTCCGCGACGGCTTCGAACCCGAGCACGCACTGCAAGACATCGAAAACCGGGCTATCTCGTGGACGTTCATGGTCCCAACGATGATCTACCGACTCCTCGACCATGCTGAACTCGACTCGTTCGATACGTCGACGCTCGAGACGTTGGTTTACGGGGCTGCACCGATGACGGCCAACCGCCTCGAAGCGGGATTAGATGAGTTCGGCCCTGTCTTCCTACAGTTCTATGGCCAAACTGAGGTTCCAAACCTCATCACGACATTCGGAAAAAACGAACACCAACAGGCAGTCAATGCAGGCCAGGACGAGCGACTCGAATCGGCCGGTCAACCCTGCTTAATGGCTGATGTGAAGGTCGTCGACTACGAGTCCGGCGAGGAACTCCCACAGGGAGAAATCGGAGAGATTCTCGCGACAGCACCGTACACAATGGAAAAGTACTTCGAACGTCCTGATAAGACCGCCGAGACGCTCGTCGACGGCTGGGTGAGAACCGGTGATATCGGTCGAATCGACCAAACTGGCTACCTCTATCTCCTTGATCGAGATAGTGATGTAATTATCACTGGCGGGATGAACGTCTACAGCACGGAAGTCGAGGATGCACTTGACCGTCATCCGCATATCCGAGAAGTCGCTGTCATTGGGATTCCTGATCCCGAGTGGGGCGAGGCGATTCACGCTATTGTCGTTTCGAAGACTCCATCACTCACCGAATCTGATGTTACGGCCTTCGCAGACGAGAATTTGGCTGATTATAAAAAACCGAAGAGCGTCGAGTTTGTCGACGATATTCCAACGACCCCATACGGGAAACAGGATAAAGTCGCGCTCAGAGACAGATACTGGGAAGGTGAAACGCGAGATATCGCGTAAACTTCCACTGCAACGGCTACCAGACAAAAAGATTTGTATGAAGCACTCGCAGACAAAGATGACGATCGTGAGCAGTAACACGCACCATATGATATAGGTCGCATTCTGGAATGTCCTCAAGGTGTGCTGAGTTACTGACAAACCAGCCACATAGCGATTCTTGATCACGTCTTAAACGGCCGATTGGGCCCATCCTCGACAAGATTCTGAATTGAACGTATTTGTCCACTGTAGGCGTGCTCTTCGGAGAAACAACTCTGCCACGTAGCGTGGCACCGCCGTGTCAACTGTGAGCGTCTCTGTCTCAGTCATCGAGGCCCGCTAACAGAACGGCACCGTCGTCGTCACCGACTGGGACGAGATCGCCGCCGTAGACCAAGAATTCCGGACGATGAACAAATTGATCGTCGTCGACGGCCGCCGCATCCTCAAGTCCACTGAGGACACCGTCTGCGCCTGTGCAGACTGTCCTCCCTGCGTTCCCGTCAATCGAGACGGGCGGAAGCAAAGGACGTCGTGGAAGCAGGAAGCCCCGCGGCTTGACCGCGGGTGTGTTCACAGGCGGGGCACCTCGAGGCAGTATACGAAGGGGCGACCTGATGACCCGAGTAGTCGCCGTTCAATTGGATCGGACGTATCGGAGACAGACTCGAGAGAGCGTTGCCCTGGAGGCGCAACCGCGAGCGGGACGGGGCAGCCGTGGATCGCGTGAGCGTTTATATGCGCCGAGAACGTGATATCAAACGATGAAACGCAGCGAGGATGCCACGCTCGATGATGCGGTCCCGCTCGAGACCGCGCAAGCGGTACTTCGAGAGCACGACGTGCGTGTAGGACTCCTATTCGGGTCGCATGCGACTGGGGATGCCCACGCACGGAGCGATATCGATATCGCAGTGGTACTCGACGACGTCCGTCCCGGCGACCCGGACTATAACGACGTGTTTCTAGGACTGAGTGCAGATCTCAGCGATACACTGGGTACCGACGACATCGATCTCGTCGACCTCCGGACGGCCCCGCCGGAACTGGTGGCCGCCGTCTTCGATCGGGGTGTGGTGCTCGTCGGCGACTCGGAAGACGCGGCGGCGCTCCGAACCGAACTCACGGAAACCGCGTCGGATGACCGCTCACCGCGCGAACGGTTCGATGCGGCGATCACGAAAATCGACGCTCATCTCGGCAGTGCCGCCATCACAGCGACCGACGGAGAAACGCGTGATCGATGACGGACGAACCGTTCCCCACTGAGAGCCTCGAACGGATCCTCACTGCCGTCGAGACGATCGAAGCGAGCATCGGCACCCTCGCCCGAAAACAATCAGTAGATCTCGAGACGTATTACGCCGACACGGACACGCAGGATATCGTCGAGCGCCGGTTCGTCAAGATGACCGAAGCTGCGATCGATATCGGTGAGGTGCTGGTTAAACACGAGCGTGGTGCTCCGCCAGCGAGTAACCCGAAGTCGATGCGGGCGCTCGAGCAGCTCGGCGTGCTATCGGGTCCGACGGCCGAAGAAATGGCACAGGCCGCCCGATTCCGGAACGTTCTCGCACACACCTATGGAGATATCATCGACCACGACATGGTCTACGACGCCCTACAAGATCTCGAGCGGTACCGGCGATTCATCCTCGAGGTTCGTGACTACCTCGAATCGATCGGTGCACTCAAGGAACACGGCAACGATCGGTAGTCTCAGAAATGAGGTGGTGTTCCATTGACCTTGCGTGTGAGTTACGGCTAACGACGGTCGCAACGCTCAAGCTATCCTGACTCCTGAGGTCCTCTAAAACGAAGAAACAGCGGTATCGCAACGTGTCGACCACCCAGTCCACTCGCCCCCGAGCCCAGACTTCGATTTGACCGAACCCCTGGTCGAAATTTCAGAAAAATCACGCAAAAATATTAACAAGCATGGTCATAGACTAACAAGATGACGGGTACGTACTGGGGGCACTGTCTAGTTGAACCAGTTTGAGGAACGAGCAGGTCGTTGAGTGAATTGGACTAGAACGCTCGCAGACCTGCTCAGCGAGTGCTATGACACGGATTTAGAAGAATCTTGGGAGAACGAGCGGACGGCGACGCCCGTCAGAGCGTTCGCTGTCCGCCTCCACGAAACCGGTTGTTCACCCCACGAGACAACTACAATCTTGGCAGAATTAGGTGTTGAACGCTCTCATGGGGCAGTTTGGAACTGGGTACATCGGCTGGCTGACAGCGGGTGCGACCCGCCTGAGGCGCAGCCGAAGCGGGTCGCGGTTGACGAGACTGCTGTCAAGATCAATGGCGAGTGGTCTTGGCTGTACGCTGCAATAGACACCGAAACGAAGCTGATTCTCGATGTCGCGTTGTTTGGTCGGCATGGCACCGATCCGGCAGCTGCGTTTCTGCATCGACTCGACGAGAAATACGATCTCTCCGACACCGTATTTCTCGTAGATCAATTCGGCTACCGGACTGCCCTTGCACGATTAGGGTTGAGCGGTCGGGTCAACTCTACCGAGAGAAACCTCATCGAAAAGTGGTTTCATACCCTCAAAATGCGGATCGACCGCTTCCAAAACTCGTGGGTGGGCAGTCGGGCGAGTGCACGCGAATGATTTGAGCAATTCATGCATTACTACAACCGCCAGAGACCGCACCAAGCTCTCGACGGCAAGACGCCGATCGAGGAGGTGCAGAACTAGACAGTGCCGTACTGGATCTCCCGTCAAGTACTAGAGGCGGCCGTCGGAATGGTATCATTCCCACCTGATACAGTCCAGCGATCATACCCTCTCGCAACGCCGGCAGCCCACAGGGGTTGCTGTGAATATAGGACATCCCACCATTACTCACCGCTGGGGGGTATCTGGCATTCACCCCCCACCCTACCTGCGTTCGGCGCTGTTGCCTGAGGGCAGGTGAATCCCATCGAATGTCTGTGAGCCATTGTTATTTTGTGTGAATTGAGAGTCCAATTCTGAGTCGACAGATAAGCAAGGCGAATGTCTGGGGCTTGCTCCCGAGGCGGTTCACAGGGGGCTGACTTGGTAGCAGATCTAGTACACTCAATACGAATCGGCCAGGAGAGCGAACCAGAGCCAGTGATCCATCGATCGACGGATCGTAGAAACGTTTACCCAGTTACAGACGGTACTGACGAGTATGGCGACAGCCGTCAAGGTCGACGAGGACGCGAAGTCACGGCTTGAGGAACTCCAGGCGGAGATCCGACTGCAGACCGGACGGAACGTCACCCAACAGGAACTCCTCACGCGAATCATTGACGGTGCGTACGAATCACGTGACGAGGTCATCAATTCGTTCCGAGAGTCGACGGTCCCGCTCTCGGAGAGCGAAAAGGAGACCATGCGTCGCGGTCGCTTCCGATCCGGTGTCGACACCGATGAAACGGATGTCGACGACGTGCTGTACGGATGACGGTACTGATCGATACGGGTGTACTCTACGCGGAGCAGGACCTCGATGCGTCCAGACACGATGCAGCTACTGACGCTCTCGAGAGCGTTTACGACGGCGAGTTCGGACAGCCGTACGTGAGTGACTACATCTACGACGAAGCCGTGACGCTGACACTCATGCGAAGCGGATTGTTCACGCCGGCGAAGGAACTCGGCTCGAAGTTGCGCGGTGTCGATCCGTATCCGTCGACCTACGAAATACTTCGCGTTTCGGCTGCCGTCTTCGCCGATGCCGTCGACGTTTTCGAGCAGTACGACGATCAGGAGTTAAGTTTCACCGATGCAACGACGGTCGCACTGTGTCGACGCCACGATATTGACGTTGTCCTGAGTTTCGACGACGACTTCGATGGAATCGTGACCCGGATCGATCCGATGGAGTTCGCAGAGATCGACGATCGATAGCTTTAATCAGAGGTCTTCGTCTCGAGATCCGGCTGGGACACGGTAACGTTCAGAAGGGGAACTGGCCGAGCTCAGCGGGAGGTGATCCATCATACCAAACGACCCGACATCATGTTCGACGAGACCGCGAATGGCAGTAGTACTGACCCCGATCCCAGTGCCAAGGAGATTGCAATAGCACTACAATGAGTAGCACACGCGACCATCTCGATTATCTGTTACAGCCATCTGTAATAGATATCTGTTTTCAACATTCTACAGAGATTGTCTGAAACTGGTAGGGAGTATTAGCCCACGGCTAAAGCCGTGCGGTTTTTTCTTGTATTCCCTATAATCCCGCAGCTACCGAAACGACGGTGGTGACCGTGAACCTGCCGTACCGTTTCGGTGCAGTCTGAGGAGTGCAACGACGATCACGGCGAGGAGTGTAACGACGACACTGAATCCTGGCACGCTATCAGTGTCGTCATCGGGACTGTCTCCTGTCTCGACATCATCAGCCGCGTCATCAGCGAAGTCCTCGTCAGTGTCAGCGTCGTCAGCCGCGTCACTCTCAGAGTCGTCTTCTGCGTCGGTCTCGTCACTGTCGAGCCCAACGGCGAACGCAGAGAAACCCGACGTGGTGGCCTCAATCGTGACCGCCTCGTTGATTTCATCCACAACTGCGGTCTCGAGTGGCGTCCACTCGTTCTCGACGTGGTGATAGACCGTTAGATCCGATGCCGTCCCATTGTAGTCGGACAGGATCTCTTCAGGGACCGTCACCGTGAGTGTCGTCTCCGCAAATGAGCCAGCAGCGTCGTGTGTGACAGAGAAGTAGCCGATCGCGTCTGTGTTGGCCTCAAGTGACGGTGACTCAGCCCCGATGGAATCCAGCGTAGGGCCCTGACGAACCTCAAAGCGATCGTCGACGTCACTGGCGAGACGCATTTCGAGTCGGTCGAGGCTGACCTCACCTGACTCCACCCCGTCCGCCGAGACGAACTCGAGGTCGACGGATCCACCCGCAGATGCGACGATATCGATACTGGACTGGGAGCCGTCACCGTGCTCACTGTGTGTGACCGTCGCTGAGAGATCATCCCCAGTTCGAACGAAGCCGGTGACGTCACCCGAGATCGAACTCGTCGGTCCAGTGGACAAGGACGGGGCGGGACGTGGTTCGATCACGAACACCGGACCACTCACAGTCGAGTCGTTGAGCGTGATCGCCGTTGGACCATCGTCGACTACCACAACGAAGTCATTGCTCGATCCGACGTCGGTGCCGTTGATCGCTGCAGAAACGTTCTGCGAACCGAACGGCGCCGCAAGCGTGTATTCGCTCGGATCCTGTTCGGTGACGTTCCCGTCGATTGTGTGGGAGGTGATGTATTCGGACTCGTTTTCAGCAGAGATCCAGACCTCGAGCTCTTCATCGTCCTCGAATTGGCTGGCTGTTTCGTTATCGAAGAAGAGTTCACCTGTAACAGTTCCTTCACCGACGATATCGAATCCGGCGGCCGTTTGCTCTGCACTGATCACGGAGACGACTTCTGAGCTGATGTCGAAATCACTCGGCTCTCCAACGGCCGTCTCGAGGACGTCGATCGAGACCGTGTACGGAGCGAACGGAAGCTCCTCGAACTCATAGGCGACGCCGTCAGTCGCAGTCGAATTGAGCGTGAGTTCGGTTGCGTTGCGTTCTCCTTCGGTCTCGCTTTTGGCTTCGATTTCGAGGGTCAGTTCACCATCGTCGAGGACGGCAGCGGTGCCGGTATCGACTGTTACCGACCCTGTGAAGGCACCCTCGCCAGAAATTAGCGCACTGGTCGTTTCTGTGCCTCTGTCAAGGACGGTCCGATCGCCAACAAACTCGATCTCGTTCGTGTCGACATCGAAGTCGTCGACGGTGCCGACATCGGTCGCCGTCACCACTGCGGTGGTGTTGACCGTCCCGTACGGAAGCTCAATCGTATCGTTCGCTGGCTCCGAATCGAGATCGTCCATCCCGACGTCGATGGTAGTCGTTCGTCGCTCCTCGAGTTTGTCTTCGAACGTGAAGGTGAGTTCGATGCGTTCGCCATCCGCAAGGACGTCACCGATGCCAGCAGTAATGCCAGCCTGAACGTCGACAGTACCCGTTGCCCCTGCCTCGACATCGCTGAACCGGGCTGTCGACGCATCGAGTGTAACGGTGTTTCCGTCGGCAAACGTGAGGTCGAAGTCGTCGGCGAGTCCGAGGTCAGTCTCCGTGACATCGACGGCGACCGCGTACTCGTCGAACGGAACTCCCTCGAACTCGACGTCTCCGGCGGCAGTTCCACCCGAGATGGTGACCGATTGCGTCTCGCTCACCCCGTGTTCCCCCTCGAGGGCGACTGTGAATGTAATACCATCGTCCTGTTCGAGCGTGTCGAGTGCGCCCTCGGTTCGCTCATCGAACGTGATAGTGCCCTCGACGGTTCCGTTACCCGCCGCCTCGAAGTTCAGGCCGTCGGTCGCCTCTCCAGCAACCGTCACCTCGTCGCCACCGAGAACGTCGATATCGAAGTCAGTCGTCTCGCCGGTATCCGTCTCGACGACGAGCGCGGAGAGGTTGTAGTGGGCGAACGGGACGTCCTCGAGTTCGTACGTGGCGTCCGACTGATCGACCGCGACGGTCGTCAGTATCGACTCGTTGTGTGCGTCAGTCGTGGCAGTAATCTCGACGAGCGCTTCGTCATCGTCGTCGAACACTGCCGCGGTCCCATCAGCGAGTGACACCGAACCCACGATCGACCCCACACCATCGAGTTCAACCGTCTCTGTGGCATCGACCTCAGCTCCGACGACGAGGGTGCCCACGTCGATCTCGGCTGCATCAAACTCGGTGTTCCCGTCAACGGCATCGACATTTACGGTATAGGTCCCCGTCTGGGCACCGGCATCGAAGTCAGCTGCCACCATCACGAGGGCTGTCCCGTTTGCTTCAGCGTCGACGACAGTGTTGTTCTGATCGACTACCTCACCAGTCGCATCGAGGAGTTCGAACTCGACGATTGTCTCCTCGCCCGGTGGGACGACGAGGCCGGCGTCGACCTCAACGGTCGCTGGCTCCGGCACGAGCGATAGCGTTTCAACTGTGCGCTCGGCACCCGGTGCCAGAACTTGATCGACGGCAATCGTATCCGCCCCGTACGCTTGGTTTCCACCGGTCGCCACAGCCATCACCTCGTAGGATCCAGTCTCGACGTCCGTATCACTGAAGGCTGCAGTGAGCGTCACCTCGTCGGTCTCGATTTCGTCTCCGCCGACGGTGGTTTCGCTCTCATCGACGACGAGCCCATCCACAGTATCAACCAGGGAAAACGTCACCGTCGTCTCCTCGCCTGGTTCGGCGTTAAGCGTCGCCCGTGCATCAACCGTTGCAGCCGCAGCCGTGAGGACAACATCGTCGGCGAGTTCGTGCTCATTGGGTCGCAGTTCGCCGAACTGCACGTCTGTTGGCTCGTAGTTCTCGTTTCCACCGACAGCGGAGACGACAACCTCGTAGTCATTTTCGACGCCGACGTCATCATCGGTGAAGTCGAGGTCGAAGGCCACTGTCTCGAGGTCCGTCGTAGCGGCCCCAGCCGATTCGATTGTCGACGCCAGTTCGGTGTCCGTCTCAGCGTTTCGCAGCACGAACTCGATATCGGTCTCCTCACCGGGAGCTGCCTCGAGTGTTGCGTCGACGGTAACGGTTGAATTGACGGGTTTGAGGGGGTCCTCGAACGTCACCGTTTCCACACCACCAGGGACAGCCTCGGCCGTCGCTTCGACACCGTCCGTCTCGTACTCGTCTGCCGAGATCGCCACGGTGTACTCGTCGTCGAACCCGAGCGCATCGACGGGGTCGAACTCAATGACAACGTCACTATCGCCGTCATGGACGGATACCTGCTCCATTTCGAGGACCGTTTCGCTCGAGTCACGCAGTTCGAACTCGAGGACGGCATCGGGAACGGTCACGTTGAGGTCGGCCTCGGCGGTGAGGGTGGCTGACTCGGCCTCGAGAAGGAGGTCGTCTCCATCGAGTGTCACCGTCTCACCGGGGGCGACGTACGTCTCGACGACGGTACTTTCGTATCCATCGGCGCTCACCGACACCGAGAATACCTCGTCGGCGTTCATCGGTTCGACAGGCTCGAATAAGACCGGCTGGGAGCGTGTCGTCTCGCCTTCTGCAAACTCGACGGTGACGGAGTCGCCACCCACGTCGTACGTGACGTTGATGCCACCGCTCGGTGCGTCGGTATCGAGTTCGGCGTCGAGCAAGACGGTTCCGTCCTGCGCTGTCAGTTCGAGCAGGTCCGACTCGACTGACGTCGTCTGCCCCGGATCGAACGCGATGGCTGGCAGGCTGGCACCGTCGTAGCCCGCCGCGCTCACGTCGATTTCATACTCCGAGCTGGGGTCGAGGTCGTCGAACACGACCGGGTCGACCGCAGTCTCGCCCTCGTCGACGGGAACTGTCTCCGAAATGTCCTCGCCGACGAGTTCGTACGTCACTTCGAAGGCGTCTGTCGGTGCCTTGATGTTCAGCCGTGCTTCGGCCTCGATCGCCCCGTCTTGGGCATCGAGCTGTCCGACGTCGACGCTGTCGGTCTCGCCAGGCGGAACGTACACTGTCGTGCTGGCTGCGTCGTAGCCCACAGCATCGACCGTCACGGTGTACTGATCGCCAAAGTCGATCGCGCCGATATCCGTGAGCGTCTTCTCGAACTGTTTAACCCCTCGACCGAGTTCAAGGATCGCTGAACCGTCCGAACTGCCGGGGACGGCCACGTCCACGGAGAGCGCGAAGCCGTCCTCGGGCGCGTCGAGTTCGAGTTCGCCGTCGACGGCGATCGTCACGTCGTCTGCCTCGAGCGCGAGAACTACCGTCTCGTCGCCATCAGCATCGTCAAGATGCTCGACCACACCCGACTCGTATCCCCCGTCGACATCCGTTACTTCGATCGCATACTCACCCGGATCGAGCACGATATCTTCGCCGAAGATCACGGACACCTCGCCGTCGCCATTGACTGTTTCAGCCTCAGTAGTGGTGACCGTATTCCCCGCTTCGTCCTGCAGTTCGACCGTAATGGCAACGCCGCCGGGCGCGTCGACCGCGAGGTCGACGGTAGTATCGATCACGACGTTATTGTCCACTGCAAACACCGCCTGATCCTCGGGTTGGCCGCTCGAGTCGGGGAGATTCGCGGTGACGGTAACGTCCTCACCAAAGTCGTCTTCGGCGGGACTGTACGTCGTGCTGGCGGTCCCGTGTTCGTCGGTACTCCCATCGACATCGCTGAGTGTGGCTTCGTTGTCAGTTGAGAAGCCAACGGCGACGCCCTCCTGGGGGTTGTCCGCCGAAAACGGCGCTTCGAACGTCACCGTCGCGGTGAGTTCGTTCTCACCCGTTGGGTTGATCGATTCGGTTTCCGCTGTGAACTCGATCGACAGCTCCGGTTCGGAGACCTCGATTAATTGGGAGGCCGAAAGGGTCGAGTCCGCGTCGACTTCGACGCCGACCTCGACGTCCGTCTCCCAGTCGCCGTCGCCGACCTCATAAGAGACAGTCGCCTCACCGTGCTCGTCAGTCTCGCTGGCTGTGTTGAGCAACTGGCCGTCGACACCATCAAGCGAAAATGAGACCGGGACTCCGTTGATCGGGTTCTCACTCGTGAGCGTCGCGGTCAGCTCGACCGTGTTTGCCTCGCCACCGCTAACCGCATCGATGGTTCCGTCGGCGTTGAGCGCCGACTCGTCGAGTGCGAACTCGACGGAAACGGGATTGACAGCTACGGAACCGTCATCAGCGATTGCGCCATCAGCGTCGAGCGTAACCGTAACCTCGCCGTCTGCGTCCTGAATGGCGGCGGTGTACGCACCCGTAATCACGCCGTTCTCGCTGCTCGTGACCGTCTCCTCGTCGAACGTGCCACCCCCGTCCGTCTCGAGCGTTACCGCTACTCCGTCGATCCCATCACCAGCGGTGTCGAGGACCTGTGCTTCGATGGCCACCGACTCGCCAGGGTCGATCGCGTCCGGCTCGAGAACGGTCCCCGTAATCCGGTCAGGAACCGCTTCGACCGTTACCTCGATGCTATCGGTATCATCGGTCAGCTCGGTACTCACGGCGACCGATTCGGTTTGGGCCGAGAGCGCGGTCGTCGCCCCGTCGGCGAGCACCTCGAGTGAGGTCGCCGCGCCGTTTTCGTCGAAGGAAACCCCTTCAAGGGTCACCGATTCGTCTTGACCGTCGAGGGCGTCGACGCCGAACGTGACGTCGGCCTCGCCGGTAAACGGACTGCCCACGATGCTGACGGCGTTCTCGAGGTCGATCTCGAGTGGCGAACCTTGTTCGACCGTTTGGTCGGCAGCAACATCGACGGTCTCGAGTCCGGGGTTCCTGTTGACCTCGAACGTCGAGGTGAACTGTTCGGCGTCCTCGCCGGTTTCGTCGGCTGCGTCGATCGTTACAGTGACCGGCCCGTCGGAGTACGATTCTGGTGGATCGATCGTCAGCGTCTCGTCGCTGTAAGTGACGGCTCCATCGTCGAGTCCGGCGTTGGTGAGCACCGATCCATCGGCGTCAGTCACGGAAACGTCGATCGAGTCCTCGTCGACAGTCGTCCCTTTGTCAGCGAGGTCAACAGTGAACGACTGTTCGGGGTCGTCGACGATCGAGCCATCCCCGGGAGATGGGTTCTCAATTGTCGGCCCCTCGCTGTTTATGATGAACGTCGCCGTGTCGTCTGGGCTTCCGTAATCTATGAAATTACCGCCTCCAGTAACGAACACAGTTGCTTCACCGTCGGCGGGTGGACCTCCTCTGAAGTCATCTACCAAGTCGATTTCCGTTGTGTACGTCTCGCTAAAACTCTCTGTCTGAATCACTCCACTTCGGTCTCCCTCGCTGTCCTCGATTCCAAAGTTTACGGTCGAGCCCGAAAAATAGCTGTAGGAAACGGTGATCGTCCCGTCCGATTCGACCGGTGTTTCGGAGTCGATCGAGAGGTCCGAACCGAGTCCGACAGCGGTCCCCCCAAGTGCGATGATCCCCCCTCCCAGTAATACGACCACGAGAGCGGCAACAAGCAACATACGAAGACCGATCGCTCGCTGAACGAGCCACCTACGTCTAACGTGTCGTCGCAAAATGTCGACAAGCCCCCCTTGTGATGACTCGTTTTTTGTCCCGTTATCCATACCGTCCGCTCAGCAAGGTAGTTATAAGTACTCGATACCAGCATGGGGTGGTCACACGGCCAACTAGATAGTTACCCGACCACTTCGACAACTGGCCAGTGTCCACGACGACGCCCCGCCTGTGAAGTACCTCGGGGACAAGCCCCCGAGGCTTCACCGTCTTGTCCGTGTCGCCTAGAAATGGGCGGACGGACGCAAACAAATGTAATTCGATAGCAGCCAGAGGACTAGAAGAGTTCGTCGAGAGGACGGTCGGCACCGTCTTCGGTCTCGGCGTCTTCATCCGGCTCAATAGGGGGTGCATCGAAGAGTCGGCTACCACCGCGTTTTCGGGCAGTGAGCACGTCATCGATCATTGCCTCTGTTTCGTCGTCTATATCTGGAATTTTGAGGGCTTCACTCACGTCTTCTGGCAGGTCTGGTCGGAGCGCATCCTGATGCCGTTCGATTTTCTTAGTCAGGTAGAGATTTTCCTGTAGGGCACGCAGAACTGGGACGTACCGGAGGTAGCTGTACTCATCTAAGAGGGTGATCCCGTAGCTGGTGAACCCCCAGAACTCCCGTGGATCATTTTGTCCGGCCTCATCTCCACGGTATTTGTACTTCGTCACTACCTGCTTCTCTGCAAGCCGGTCAAGGTGCTCCCGAATAGTGGAGCGGTTCTTGGGCACAAGGTATTCGAGTTCGTCGAGCGTCGCCAAGTATTTTGGATGCCCAAGCACGGCTTGGATGATATGGTAGCGGGTTTCTTGCGTGAGGAATTGGTGGGCCCGTCGCTGTTTCTCGATCGGCAAAACGTCGTCACCACCAAATGGATCTGCCTCGCCGCCGACCGGATTTCGTGGGCTCCCCGCACCATTGCTCATACGTGTCCGTTCCGTCTCTACTCATGTGACTGTTCGAGATGTGTAAAGGGCAACCATCGTTCGGAGGGCAGTTCGTTTGTTCCTATCGACGAATGGGTGATCCGCAACGAGCAATCTCATTAGAGAACACCGTGTGCGAAACATTAACAAGCACGAGCATAGACTGGTGAGATGACGGGGACGTACTGGGTCTTCCGTCAAATACTAGAGGCGGCGGTCGGAACAGTATCGTTCCCACCTGATACAGTCCGGCGGTCGTACCCTCTCGCACCGCTCGGCAGCCCATGAGGGTTGCTGTGAATAAAGAAACATCCCACCATTACTCGCCGCCGGGGGGGAATCTGGCATACCCCCTCATCCTACCTGCTTTCAGCGCCATTGCCAGAGGGCAGGTGAATCCCATCAAATGCCTGTTAGCCATTGTTATTTGATGTGAAGTACCTCGGAGCTTGGCTTCGAAATACTTCACCCACTATGCCGAAAATTCGGCTGTGGTCATTCTTCCTAAGTATTCTGCGCTCACGTATCGATATTCAATTTGCTCTGAAAAAACGTACTCTGGGAGCAACGTCTCTGCGGCCCGGCCTGCAGGTTTGTCTGTCGTCAAAAAACGACTCGCTCGGCTTCACCATTGTCGAGGAGCATTGCTGCAAGACCAATAAGAGCTGTATCCGCTTTTTCGATGAGATCCTCCGGAGGATCTGTATCATTCGAAATGAATCATCTGGCAGCATCCATGATGCCGGAGACAAGCGGATTCTCATATGTAAGTTCATCAGCTACAACAATCCATCCCTCTTCGATGCCCTCTTGCCACGGTATCTTACTCGAGGGGTAGTACTCATCCTCAGGCTCACCTCCTAACTCGAGATGCACTCATTGGGGAATACATAGCGAGACTCCTGCCTGGCGGACTGCATTGCGTAGTTGCTGATATTTTGTAGTGTCTGGTCCACCACAACGGATGAATACACCTGTATCTACGATATACGCCGTCTTCATTCGTCGTTTCGGTGCTGGAGAACCACTGGTTCGAGTGCCTGAAGAATGATTTCAGATTCCATCGGAGACACATCAAGTTCACGGGCCATGATTCGGTGGTTAACAGTGCCATCGATATATTCGTGAGCGTACTCGAGGGCAGTTGCCAAGCCGTCCATTCCATGGCGATCAAGGTAGACGTCAATATCGGTGTCTCGTTCACGACGACCAACTGCATCGACAAGTTCGGCAGTGATCGTTCGGGCTTCACCATCCGTCGTCAATGTGATCGAGAGTGGCTCAGTTGTGAACTCGTATGGTCGCTCCTCGCGTGTCTTCGTTACTAGACCGGCGTCCTCGAGTTTTCTCACGTAATCGTAGGCCGTTCCCTGGGGAATCTCGAGATCGGTAATCATGTCCTCGACAGTCGCTCCATCAGTCTGTAGGACGTAAGTATAGATCCGAGCGAGTGTCGGATTTTCCAGCAGATCAACGAGCATTCGAAGTTGCTCAATTGGCACCTCAGACGGAGTCGTAGACTGCGACATCTTATTATGAGTTATGCATAATTCGTAATAACGCTTCCGCTGGTTGCCTTGAGTCAGGGGATGAACGCTGATCGTCTACTCAGTTTTCGTGGTAGAGGGGGAATGCGCCCCGTATAAGCTGGGTTGCAGACTGGAATGTCCTCGAATTATACTGAGTTGCTACCAAACCCACCACATGAGTAGCACATGTAGCCATCTCGAATGTCTGTTACAGGTATCTGTAATAGACATCTGATTTTTGTCTTTCTCCAGGATCCTCTGAACAAAGACGATGACAGAGTATTCGTTGCCATTCTCACCCAACTTCTATAGTAACCGTTAGAACTGTTTACTCAGGAATTGTCGTTAAACGCAGTGGACCATCTCGACAAAATCTCTGTCGAGGAATTACAAGATGCCCTCGGCAACGTGGAGGGAAAGAAGCCGACACAACGGCTATTAGCTGCAATAGCGTACAAAAATGGCCTCACACAGACTGAACTAGCCGAATGGTACGGCGTTCAGCGACGGACAATCTATAGCTGGCTCAAGCGACTCGACACCGACGAATCGCTTGAGCAGGCCGTTACTGATGTTCACCGATCTGGGAGAAAGAGAAAGCTCTCAGAAAGTGAGCAAGAAGAATTCGAAGAAACTGTCCACGAATCGCCTGCGGAAGTTGGGTTTGGTGCGCCGACGTGGACGCCGGCGCTGGTCCAACAGTATCTTAACGAGACATACGATGTCGAATACTCAATCCCGAGTTGCCGACGGTTGCTCAAAGAAGCGGGATTGAGCTATCAGAAACCACGCCGTACAGTCGTTGAATCTGATGCTGGTGAGCAAGAAACGTTCCGCGATGAACTTAAACAAAGCGGCGGGAAATGGACGCCACAGTAGTCCGTATCGATCAGACCAAGAAATCTGTTCAAGTAGAGCCGCGTGCCACAGGGAAACCACGCGGCACGTGGCCAACTATCAAACTATCTGGGCAACGCGACTGGACGTGTCTCTTGGGCGCAATCACCGAGGACGGTGATCGCTTTTTTTCGATTCGAAGAGTACGTGACTGCCGATCACGCAAAAATTTCATTTCCACAATATATGAAAGTTCGAGGATGGCTTGATCATTGTGCTGGATAGAGCACCGTATTTTCAGACGTCAGCCGGCACGGACCTAGCGACCCGTGACGACCTCACCCTCGTCAGGTTGCCGGCGTGCTCTCCAGAGCCAAATCCGGTCGAAGAGTACTAGAGACAACTTAATCAGCGCTTAGCAACCGGTTTTTGACTTACTTCGTGAACTCACAACAGCGATCGATGCCGCTCTTGATCAACTCACTGTACCTAAAGTGAGCAATTATTTCTAACGCTTACTATAGGAATAGACGACCTAAGTAGTGACTATTATTGTATCTAAACGGGAAATATTTGATGTTATGATAATAAGAGAAGGCAGAACATTTAGCAGTGTACCGTCCCTGTTTGACCACATGGTAGAGATTGACACTACTAGATTACGAGAAACGTTTGAAACGTACTCATCAATTGGACAGACAGATAACGACGGACTTCACCGATTAACACTCTCTGAGGAGGATGCACGTGTTCGAGACCAGTTCGTCTCAGACCTTGAACAATTAGGACTTGAGGTTCGAATCGACGAGATTGGAAACATATTCGGCAGGCGTGAGGGACAGAGCCCGGACGCCGCGCCAGTGCTCGTCGGTTCACATTTGGATTCGCAACCGTATGGTGGTCGGTTCGACGGACAACTTGGCGTACTGACGGCCCTGGAAGCACTTCGTACGTTCGAAGATGAAGAGATCAAACATGAACGACCGATCGAGATCGTCAACTGGACAAATGAAGAAGGATCACGGTTCAAACCCGCTTTGATGGGGAGTGGGACTTTCGTTGGCGAGTTTAGTGTTGATAAAACTCTGGCAGAGACGGATGCTGACGGTGTGACAGTGGAGGAAGCGCTCGAGGCGATCGGTTACCGTGGCGACGAGTCGTGTGAACCGCGTGAAGAAATTCACTCCTACCTTGAGCTACACGTCGAGCAGGGTCCGATTCTCGAGGACAACGAAGTCGCCGTGGGTATTGTCGATGGGATCTATGGGATGGCGTGGCTCGAAGCAACGGTTCACGGAGAGTCAGATCATGCAGGGCCATCCCCGGTTTATTCCCGGCAAGATGCACTCGTCGCGGCCGCTGACGTGGTCTTGAATGTCAGAAGGTTATCTAGTCGTGTAGCCGACGATGTAGTGACGACCGTCGGTGAACTCGAGGTTGGTCCAGGTTCAATTAATGTAGTTCCATCATCAGCCGAATTTACTGTTGACGTACGTAGTTATGACGACGACGCAGTCGCCGAACTGGTCTCGTGTGTTGAAAACGAACTGGATGCAGCGTGTGCACGCGAAAACACTACGTATGATCTCGAGGAAATTTGGAGAATTACGCATACTGAGTTCTCATCAGTTGTTCGTGAATCCGCACTAGAGGCTGCAAATGTGCTCAACATTCCACACCAGCAGATGATTGGTGGAGCAGGTCACGATGCATCCTACTTGAACGAGATTACAGATGCTGGAATGCTTTTTGTCCCGAGCGTCGACGGGAAAACCCATAATGAGGCAGAGTACACCGAGTGGTCCGACGTCATCGGAGGAGCAAAGGTGTTCACTGAGACGATGCGACGATTAGCTAGTTAGGATCACACATCTAACACACGTTATTAACCACGTGTGTAGGTAGGCCAGCCAACATTTTCAATCCTGAACTAATACATCAACTACCGATGGCCCATCTTCAGACAATGCGCCCTTGAGAGCGGTCGAAAGGTTTGATGGAGACTCGACAAATCGTCCTTTTGCTCCATGGCTCGCAGCATTTGCAGGTATATCAACTGGCGGTTCAAAATCCATGCCAATATACTCGTAATCGTTCTCAGATCCATCAAAAATCCGTTGCATATTATCTTTCAAAATCCGATAGTTACGATTATCTGGCACCACAACAGTGAGATCAATGTCATAGCGAGACGCTGAATAGAGAGTGTTTGGATAGTAGAGATATGAACCATCACCAATAATCCCAACTACGTGCCGAGACCAGGGCCCTTCTTTCTCTGCAATTGCGGCGCCAACCGTTGCTGGTAACCCATAACCGAGACCGCCACTCTTGTTAGAGATGAGATGTTCCGGCTGGAGATCCCATTGTGTCCGAATTGAAGCGGCAGTTGTTATAGCTTCGTTCACCAAGAGAGCGTCAGGCGTCAACTCATGAAGATTTTTGATTAGACCATCCTTTGATATGAGTTCTTCCTCACTCATCGAATCGGTTTCTTTAGAGGCCCAGTTTGATTCTATCTCCTGCTTTGTGGTCTGAAGCCGTTTTTGTCTTTCGTTGTCAGATAATTTATTCGCCACCATTTCGTTCAACTCTTGCGCTACCAAGCCAGGGTCGCCAATCACAGTGGCGTCAGAACGCAAATTCTTTCCCAGCTGCCACGGATCGTGTCCCAGATGAATACAAGTGGCATTATCAGGAATAAGTGGATTTTCGTGCTTCAATTCGGTTGTGTGGGTCGAACAACCGATAAATACCAATGTGTCCGCCTCCATAGCTTTAGCCGCACCTTCCTCTCTTGAAGAGATGAAAGATGCCCATTGCTCATGTGAGGAAGGGAAATTGACCTCGGCTGAAAGGATTTCTCCATGAACTCTGGCGCCTGTCGTTTCAGCCAGATCAACCACGGCTTCGATCGCTTGTGAGCCGGAATGTGCTACGTGGTCACCAACAATTAGTATTGGTTCAGTTGCATCGATGAGATGTTTTGCTGCACGCTCAAGATTCTCGGGTGCGCCACATCCAGCTGTTGGTATATCTCCGAGTGGTTCTACCTGACTGCTTAGTTCGGCAGTCATCACATCGAGCGGAAGGTCAAGAAAAACTGGACCTGTTGGCGGTGTTCGGGCAACTCGGAATGCTCGACGAAGCATTGTTGGAAGTGATTGGACATCCTTGACTTCAGCACTCCATTTCGTGAATTGCTCCGCCATGCGTACAAGGTTTCCATGAAGAATCGGTTCCTCGTGTTGAAATCCTGTATCATGGTTTCCAGCTGTGATAACTAACGGGGCATTCGCAAACATAGATCCATATAGATTTCCAAGTCCATGAGCAAGACCGGGAGTGATATGAAGGTTTACTACTCCCACAGGGTTTATTTCCGGGTTATGATGAGAGTGATATCTCCTTGTACTCGCATAGCCTGCTGCCATACCGACAGCAATATCTTCATGTAACCCAAGAATGTATTGAAGTTCTGAATCCGCTAGTGAGTTCATCACTGGTAGTTCTGTTGTCCCAGGGTTTCCAAAGAGATGTGTGACCCCATACTCTTGCAATGCATTGACAAAATAATCTGCACCAGTTTGTCTAGCTTTGTCTGTCATGCAAGTATAATTCGATGGTGGACATAATAAATACCCATGTTAAAATATATTGCCGAAAAATGACATCAATAGCTGTTTGTTATCAAAACGCCGGTTGTTGTACAATCATCATCAAGTTGATATCCTGATAACATTCAAATCAATTGAGTGGTCTCTGCGGGCGGGGTGGAATTAATTATCTGGATTATTTTCCTTCTGGTTGATGTCGGACATCATATCAGATTTGTCTAATAGACATGAGACTCTGTGTTGGCTATCTTCGGAGGGATCAACTTCTCTAAGTTGAGGGTGCTTCGCTTCACACTCATCACCAATTTTCTGGGGACAACGTGTTTGAAACGGACAGCCACTTGGAGGGTTCCGTGGACTTGGTACATCGCCATCTAACCGTATCCGAGTCATCTTTTCAGATGGATCAGTTGAAGGAATGCTTGATAACAACGCACGTGTATATGGATGGTATGGGGGCTCAAAGATTTCAGCTTTCGTCCCGACCTCCATTATTTCGCCAAGATACATGATCGCAACGCGATCACAGATATAATTAATTACACTAAGATCATGGCTAATAAATAAGTATGAGGTGTTATATTCGTCACGTAGCTCTTCCAATAGTTGCAATATGCTGGCCTGTACACTAACGTCAAGTGCTGATACGGGTTCATCAAGCACAATAAACGAGGGATTCGCAGCAAACGCTCGAGCGATCGCAACACGTTGTTTTTCACCTCCAGAGAGTTCAGCAGGATATCTTGAAGCGAACTCGATCCCGAGATCGACATCTTCGAGAAGTTGGATAATCCGATCTTCTCGCTCTTCGGGCGATAGATCGGTAAACAGTTTGAGTGGCCGCTCCAGGGTCGAATAAATAGTTTTCTTCGGGTTGAGACTGGAATCCGGGTTCTGGAACACGACTTGACATTCAGAGCGGAACTGCTGGAGATTACGTTCCGAGCGCGACGTAACTTCCTGGTCACGGAATCGAATGGTCCCAGAAGTCGCATCTAGCAGTTTTAAGAGTGTTTTACCGAGTGTACTTTTCCCACATCCACTTTCCCCAACTATTCCAAGAGTCTCTGATTCATGAATTTCAAAGCTAACCCCATTAACCGCTTTCACAGGGTTGCTGCTACCGAAGATGCGGTCAATTAAGGAAGAGTCATCAAAGTGCTTCGAAATATTTTTAACTTCAAGAAGTGATTCACCAATGTCATTAGTTGTGTGCTTTTCGCCGCCCATCGTAGTGGGATTTGATTGCGCTTGCTCCCAGTGAATGCACCGAGAAGTATGCGGTGGGTTTGAGGACACTTGGACTTCATGGACGTTCTCTGATTTGCATTCGTTAGTAGCAAACTCACACCTGTCTGCAAAAATACAGCCTGTTGAGATGTCTGTTAGATCAGGAAGATGGCCTGGAATCGCTTTCAACGTTTTTTCCCGTGTGACCTGTGGTAATGCTGCGAGTAGACCTTGTGTATAAGGGTTTGAGGGGGTCGTGAAAACATCATTCACACGGCCACGTTCCATGATTTCTCCTGCATATAATATGCCGACGCGGTCCGCCGTCTCTGCGATGACACCGAGATTATGCGTGATCAGCATGATACTAGTTCTATACTCTTCTTTCAACTCTTTGATCAAATCCAATATTTTTGCTTGAGTAGTGACGTCTAGGCCGGTCGTAGGTTCATCTAAAATTAGTAATTCGGGACTGCATGAAAGTGCCATTGCAACAAGCACTCTCTGTTGCATACCGCCGGACAGCTCATGTGGATAGCGGTCAGCATTATATTCTGGGTCTGTGATATTCACATCCTCGAGCAATTCATATACTTTCTCTTTTGCCTCAGATTTTGTAACGTCTTGGTGGAGACGAATCGTTTCTGCGATTTGTTCGCCAATGCGAATGCTTGGGTTCAGTGATTTTTTCGGATCTTGTGGCACATGTGCAATTTCATTTCCCCGAATAGAGAGCAATTCATTCTCCGAGAGTTCGCTCATAGAGCGATCCTTGAACGCAATTTCTCCCTCAGTGATACGTCCATTGCTGCTTAGGTATCGCAGAATAGCTTTTGCTAATGTACTTTTCCCACTCCCGCTCTCTCCGGCAATTCCGAGGGTCTCTCCCCGTTGAATTGAGAGTGTAATGTCCCGAAGTGCTTTTAGTGGTCCACGGTTAGTTTCAAACTCGACGTTCAGCGATTCGATACTCAACACGGACTCTTCTGCTAAGTCTATGCTTGGATCGGCTGGTGTCTCCTGGATATTGTTGTTCATTTTAATATGTTTTGGAAGTTATTTAGTTGTCCTCAACGACATCACGGAGACCGTCACCAAGTAGATTGAACCCGATAACGGTTAATGATAACGCAACACTTGGTGCTAGAAGAAACCAGGGAGTATGGTAGATATGGTTTCGAGCTTCAGCTACCATATATCCCCAGTCCGGTGTCGGTGGTTGTGCACCGAGTCCGAGGAACGAGAGTGAAGTGGCGACGAGTATCGCGTATCCAACACGGATTGAACCTTCAACAATAATTGGCCCGCTAATATTCGGCAGAATTTCGCGGTACATGATATACGTTGATGACTCTCCTCGGACCTTTGCAGCCTTTACAAACTCCTCATTCTTCACTGAGAGTGTACTGGCACGTACAATTCTAGCGATTCGGGGTGCATATACCAATCCGACAGCGAGAATCGCGTTCCACATGCTTGCGGAAAGCGCAGTTAGGATCAAAAGCGCAAGTATGAGTGTTGGGAAACTCATCATCACGTCCATTAAGCGCATGATCGCTTCATCGATTTTCCCCCCAGAGTATCCAGCAGCAAGTCCAATCGGAACCCCCAGAGTCAACGCTAACGTACTAGCGACCAGTCCCATAACAAGACTTGTCTGACCACCTAACAACACGCGTGAAATGATATCACGTCCGTAGTTATCTGTCCCCATTGGATGCTCGACGCTTGGAGAAGCGTATCTGTTATCGGCATTTGTTTCAGTGGGACTGTGGGGTGCGAGCATCGGTCCAAACATACTTCCAAACACCAATGGAATTAGGATGATGATTCCGATGAGTGCACTACGATTGTTCGAGAGTTTTTTAACGAACGTAATTGAACGCTCGGTCCGGCTTGGTAACTCTACTGACCCTGACTCCGTCTGTTTTGATTGAGAGATGCTTTCTGTCATTTATATTCAATTCGTGGATCAAGGTATGTATACACGATATCAGCACCTAGGTTGGCCAACGTGTATGTTGTTGCGATAATCAACACTGTGATTTGAATGACTGGAAGGTCCCGGCTTTGGATCGACTCAATTACGAGTCGTCCCATCCCAGGATATGCAAAAACCTCCTCTACAACTACGATACTTCCCAGTAACCAGCCGAAGCTAAGTGCTAAGATGGTTACTGTAGCCATCAAGCCATTTCGCAAAGCATGTTTAGTGATTACTTGCTTTTCATTCATTCCTTTAAGCCTCGCGGTTCTAACGTACTCCGATTGAAGTGCGTCTATCATTCCGGACCGGGTTTGTCGCATTACATGAGCAATGGCAACAATAGCGAGAGTAATACTAGGAAGTATTAGATGTTGGAGCCATGGGATAATCCCCTCACTTAATGGAACATATCCTGAGTGGGGGAGTATACCGAATGACGGACCCGCCAACAACAGAATCAGGAGAGCTCCAGTTACGAACTCGGGAACACTCACTCCTGCATAGGATATGCCACTAACCAATGAATCAAACACTGTATTTCGTTTGACAGCGGCGAGTACTCCTAAGGGTATACCAATTAACGTAATCAGAACCATCGTTAATAGTGCAAGCTCGACGGATCTAATTAACCGTGGGACCACAAGATCTGCTACAGGAGTTCTATGGATCAAGCTATCTCCCCAATTTCCAGATACTATTCCGATCAGCCAATCAAAATACTGTATATATACCGGCTGATCCAACCCGAGCTCTTGTTCAAGTGCAGCAATTGACTCCTCGGTTGCATATTGGCCAAGAATCATCTGTGCTGCACTACCAGGAAGTGCCTGTGTTATACCAAAAATTGCAACTGAGACTAAAAACAACGTCATTATCGTATACACGGCACGTTTGAGCAAATACTGGTATAATGATGCCATTATATTTACTATAGTGTTTTGATTAGTTGTGATTCACTTCTTGGATATGGAGGCCAAGGCCACCTGGATCCGGTTCGTAATTTTCGATCTCTGTTGATGCTGCAGTCAGACGGGATGCGTAGAATGGGACGAGCAATCCACCTTGCTGTTGCATAATACGTGAGCATTCCTCGAGATAGGCCTCACGCTCTTCTGAATCAGGTGTGGCTATAGCGTTCTCTAGAGTTTGATCAAATTCGTCCTCATACTCTGGTGGAATGTGCTCACGATTCCATGCTCCGTCAGAGTGAGCCAATAATCCAAACATGGTTTCCTCAACCGGGCGCATTCCATAAGAATTCATATAAAACGGGGCAGTGCCAGCAACCTCTGAAAGGAATCTATCCCAACTCACTTCCTCAATTTCGAACTCAACGCCGACACGTGACATCTGCTCTTGGAGTAACACAGCAGTCTCGCCTGTTTCAGGAGTCCTCTGAGCCGTTGCATAGAGCGGGTCATCAAGTTCGAGCCCGTCACCGTAGCCTGCCTCCTCAAGGAGTTCTTCTGCTCTTTCTGGTTGAGCGCCAGGACCATACGGGTCACCGATATCTGTCCAGTGTTGGTGAGCTGGTCCGAGGAGATTATCTTGGCCGGGGGCACCAAGCCCATCTACGACAATTTCAAGCATTTCCTCTTTGTCGTACGCAAATTTGAACGCATCACGAACCCGATTATCGTCAAAAGGCTCTTCCACTGTTCGCATCACCACCGGGAAGATCCAACCACCTTCCACCTCTATTGCGTCAATATCTGAGTTGTCATCCAATCGATCAAATTGGTTGGAAGGAACCGTATCCATAATGTGTGACGATCCCGTCTCTAACGCGTTCACCTCAGTAGATGTCTCTGGATAGATTTGCAATGTAACTCGGTCCGCATGAGGAAGCGGGTTGCCCTCCTCATCTTCGAAGTAGAAATCGTCAACCGCGGTAACGGTAATATGACTTCCTTCTTCAATTTCTTCTAACTCGAATGGACCACTCCCGTATGTGTCATTATGCATTGCATCTATATCGTTTTCGAGTGTTTCTTTTGGCATAATACGTCCGAACTCACCTGCCAGTTTCCCTGGTAATGCGCCATCCGGCGATGAGAGATTAAACACAACGGTGTGATCATCAACGACCTCAATATCATCTATATCACCCATATCTCCTTTACCAGGGTATTCACTGTCGGGATCGTAGATTGTCTCAAATGTCGCTTTGACATCATCGGCGACAACCTCTGAATCATTATGGTTGAACGTTACTCCTTCTCTTAGCTCGAAGGTCCAGTTTTCGCCATCATTCTCGGGTTCCCAGTCTGTTGCTAAGTCAGGCTGAACGTTAAGCTCATGATCCATCCGAGTTAGGCTCGAGTAAGTCCATTGGCTCACAAAGTAACCCTCCGTATCAAGATGCTCGAGTGGATGGATAGTATCCGGATAGCCAGAAGAGGTGACTACAAGTTCGTCTGAACCCTCATCAGGCTCAGTCCCTAAACAGCCTGCAAACGCTGCTGCTGTTCCTATTCCAAATGCACTGATGAATCTGCGCCGGTCAATTTCGTCACGTGTTGCCATGGCGTACATGAGAAAGCCTACCATTATAAAACTAATTATTTTCGCCCATACCATATGGAAAAACATATCTTGGGTGAAGAAATGTGTGAATTTAGCGGACAAGAGAAAGCGATCATTCAGAAAGTTCAAAGAAAACAGACCTAAGGAACACAACCTCAGTTTGGTTCCCTGTCCTACGGAACTTCAGATATGCTGGGAATTGATATGCATAACACTTCGTTTAGGTCCTGATCCGTCAAAGGATTCATCATGGGCGTTCTCCTTTGTAGGATCGATACCTGGCGATAGATTTCATGGGTATCGGACGCTCCGGCGGAGGTTGTAGACGGTGGCTTTGAGCACCATTTCGCGGAACTCTAGATGCCATGTTCTGGCTCGGACTGCTGAACCGAGCGTTCGTTTGATGCTTGAGAAGTGGCTTCGACCATACAACGTTGGTTGTAGCGGTCACTGTTGATGCGACCGTTGTGCGCGTGATCGAGCGCCCAGTAGATCCGATGTTCGATTAGGGGGCGATTCCGTGCTCGCGGAGGCTATCACAGAAAGCTTTGTCGTCGTAGCCGCGGTCCGTGGCAAGGTTCCGCAGGTCGTTCGCATTGCGTCGAGCGACCCGCAGACCGATTCGGAAATCCGACGGCATACATGTCGTCGAGTGGATGTCGGTGATATACAGCGTCTCGACATCCACGAGAGCGGTGACTTTCAGGGTGCGAACGCAGTAGTGTAAGCGGGTAGCGTAGTGGCGACACGGCTGGTCACGGTGAAGCCAGTCAAGTCGATCGCAGCGTGGCCACTGCGGTTTTCGACCGAAGCGGCGAGAAACGCTCGCCACGTCGCCAATGAAATCGTCTCGAACCAATCTCGGAACACGGTGGAGTGAGGGATCCGAGTCGGCCCGATTTCGTCGAGAACACCCGGTATCTCGCTGAGTAAATCACACGTCACGCGGTAGGATTTCCCAGCACGATTCCCAGCGCATGCAGCGTCAGCATCGCCCATTCCGCGAACCCGCCACCGCCGATCGGGTCAGCAGGGGCATCTGGATTTGCGACAACTAGTTTAGCTTTGTGAACCGACTTGCGGGTGAAGCAGCGGATTTCAGAACTCAGAACACTCTGTCGCTTCGCTTTCTACAGGAATAACCCAGTCGTCACCCCCCAGTCTAGCGATCCTACAGGACAGGGGCTTTGCTACTCCTACACAGGATAAAAATAATAAATTTTGTAATATTCTAAAGAGTGGTCTATCGATTGCGGTTATGGTGATCTACGCGTAGGTTGCTGGTTCATCAGGTTCTGCATCACGCTTAAGACTCCCCACACAGCAGTGAATGCTACCAGTGTTTCGTGGACGAACGAGACTATCAATATTTACTTCCACAACCTCAACTCCGATCGATTCAAACCATCTAGTTGCCTCTGGATACTGATCTGTTGTCAGAATTTTTCCGGGCTCTAGGACAACACCCGTATCAGGTCCTTTAGCAAAACCACGTGTATCAATACTAGATAGTTCTTCAGGAGGTTCAATAAAGCGCCAATCCATTTCAGCTTTCATCCAATCAACTAAGTACGGATCATACCATTCCTCTTTTCCCACACTGGTATGGCGATCGATCATACTGTAATGAATGGTGCCTTTCCTAGTTCCGTAGCCAGGATTCATTCGAATGTCAACCTCCGGATCTTGAGATTTGATGATATTCGCGTACTGTTGGTGGCCCCATTCATTGGCTCTAACTATTTCGGGCTCCGAAGTATTTGCACGGGGGTAGTGTACTTCTATGAACATGTGTTTCTCATCCAGCCATCCACATGAGCCACCCTCAACCATCCCATCACCGGTAACCATTCCGACGACGGGAATGTTATTTTCAGCCAGTGTTTTGAACGTAGGGACTTCTTCGCCCTTTCGGATGTGGTCGTACATCCGAAGAATCACATGACCATATGGTGCAGCGTGTGCGACGTCATCACAATAAATCGACTTCACCTGGTAAGGGCGATCGTTTGGATCAGGTTGTCTAACAATGACGTCAACACCTTCATCTTCAAGAGTATCCTTTAAATTATAATGGTGTTCAACCAGTTCATCGAGATCAGGATTTTCCGTCATCCTCCATGCTTCAAGGCTGGACTCGTGTGGTGGCCATGGCGTTTCTTCACCGACATTAAGAAACTCCTCCCCCGGTTTGTGAAGGAGTGCTGTCTGGAGTTTCCCAATCGTCGTATTGGCTGTCCAGTCTTCACCCCAATACTTTGGCATCTCATCCTCAAAATCACTGTGTACCTGAGGATGAAGTTGTTTGTATGTTTCATCGAGTTTATTTTCAGACTCTTTGTACTGCTCCACTTTGTCGTTGGCGGCTTCTCCGCTATCTTCGCTACTCATTAGCATTCAGAACTGGTCGTGTACACTATATAAATTTATGGGTGAGAAAAGCTCATCCACAAATTATATCTAACTTTTCAGTAACGGAGAAAAGAGAAGGGGCCTCTTCTGAGCAATCAGTGTCACCCTTCTAGAAGTCGTATTCAGTAAGCTGATACCGTATCTCTAAGGAAATGTAGCATGGGCCCCATGGGTTGTGATTTCCGTTCTAATGATCCAGTACCAAAATGAGATAGCACCAGTTTGAATTGACAATTTCGACAATATTACCACAGTACTCGGTAACTCGATTGTCTAACGTAATTACATTTTATTAGAATCTCCACAACAAGAGCGTGTCAAGATCTGTTGGCAGATACGCTGGACGTAGCTGGCCAAGGAGAGGCCAATTAAAATACGTTGTACATGGAAATATTGCGAGACGTTAACACGAGCATCAACCATAATCTTTTAAATATGATTGAATTATTTTTATAATACATTATATATACTCGACAGATGATGGACTATTTCATATTATACAATCGAAACCAGTCAGTAGACTTGACATCTACCTCTATAACAGAGGTCGATATCTAATATATTACAACAGTACAGTTGTAATTCGAACTAGATGCGGCAGTCCTGAAGCGGTCATTATCATTACGATATTACGGTCTATCAAAACAGCCACATAGATCGTAATCAGGTGAATATGAATCACACAATCTATAGATCTCTAGCAGCACTCGTACGACTACTACGGCACGTGTGTTCGTATTTTAGTCCATGCGTACAAATTTCACAATGTCGAATGGCTAGTAATATGATATAGGCAGCAGATGGTACTGTCTATATGAAAGTTTGAAGAATGAATAGGTGGCAGCGAGAAGTGTCCATACAATTCGCCACCCCACTCAGAGAGATCTTAAACGTGGATTGTGATGAGGTTTGGGAAAGCAGCGTACCCCAACGCCCGTAAGGGTGTTCGGGGTGCGCCTGCATTCAATGGGATTGTCCGTGCTAGAGGTCATCGAAGTCCTCAAATTGCTTGTCGTTGACCGTTTTCACGGTGCAATCTGGAACTAAACACGCACTCATTCGGAGGCCCAGAGCGACCCGCCGACGGCAGAGCCGTCGCAGGTCGCGGTCGGTAAGAAACATATCGAAATCGACGACGAGAAAAATGCCTGTGCACCGCGGTCGACACAGAATCGAATCTCCTGCTCGAAATCGAGGTATTCAGCCGTCGCGTGACTGACTCTGCTGCGGCGTTCCTGCACCGTCTTACTGAGAAACACAAAATAGACGAGGTAGAGTTTCTCGTCGGTGCTGCCGGCTATCTAACAGCCCTCGTTCGCTACGAATTGATCGGTCAGTTCAACTACAGCGACCGAAACCACGTCGAAAAGTGGTCTCAAAGCATCTCAATACGAATTGACCGTTTACACTCGTTCTGGCGGGGTAGTCCAGCCAGTGCACGCCGCTGGCTGAGACGGTTCAGACACCTTACAATCATGATCGACCGAATCGGGCGCTCAATGGCCTAACGCCAGCTGAGGAGATAGTCAACTAGACAGTTTTTTCCAGATGATATTACTAACACGAATCGGCATCAAACGCCCAAAGAGGAAGCACATTGGATCGGTATATGAGGTGACAGACAAAGATAATAAGATTCAGTTGATTGAATGTTCCATGTTGATTTCTAACTCATTAACAGCACCATGTAGAGTTTGATACAACTCTTTTTTATGGCTTTCGGTCCGTAACCGGTGAATTGGCCCAGAGATACTCATAGCACCATAGAATTTTTTTCCGGGCATTTTTACTGGCATTGCCATTGCCCATAATCCATCTATGCTCTCCTCATTATTTTCGGCCAGTCCTTTTTTTCGGATTGATTTTAACTCTTCGAATAGCTCTGCGCGATCCGTGGTCGTATTTTCAGTAGCCTTTGGCAATCCGTGATAATCAATAATTTGATCGACCATTGATTCGGGTATTTTAGCCAAAATTACTTTACCAGCAGCGGTACGGTGCATATGGAGCTCTTTACCAATTCGACTGTTAATTCGAACTGCATTATTGCCGAATTCTTGTTGGATTATGAATAGCTTCCCGTTTTCCATTACGGAAAACTCAGTAAGTTCGCCTGTTTCTTCAGATAGATCCCGTACCTTGTCCGATATCAAATTCTGAAAATCATAGTTTTGTCTTGCAAACGACCCAAGATCAAGAAATTTGACTCCTACTCGGTAATTCCCATCCTGCTCGGTAATATACCCTCTTTTCATCATAGTTCTCAAATGAAGGTATGCTGTACTATTCGCAACATTAAATTCATTTGCAACTTCATTCATACTCGCACCACCCGACTTCTTCAGATACTCTAAGATATTAAAAGCTTTTTCGAGACTTTTAATCGTCTTCTGGTCTTTTGGTGGTTCGATCATAGCGAATAGAGTACCGCGACGAAACTTGAACCTTTCCCCGGTGACGAGCATCGTGTTCAGATAAGCTGATTCCATGCAAAGGCGAACGGTCTGAGCCACTCGTCAGCTGTTTCTGCGTATGCGTTGCTGGGCAGTGTCTAGTTAGGCCAGTTTGAGAAGTGAGCAGGTCGTAGAGTTAGTTTGGAACAATGCTCGCAGACCTGCTCAGTGAGAGCTACGCGGCGGAATTTGATGAATGTTGGGAGCGTGAGCGGACGGCGACGCCCGTCAGGGTGTTCGCCGTCCGTCTCCACGCGACCGGTTGTTCTCTTCGAGAGACACAAGCAATCCTTCGCTTGATCGGCGTGGAACGCTCTCATCAAGCGATCTGGAACTGGGTACATCGGCTGGCTGACAGCGTTCCAGACCCGCCGACGGCGAAGCCGTCGCGGGTCGCCATTGATGAAACCGCTGTCAGGATCAACGGCGACTGGTCTTGGGTGTACGCTGCAATAGACCTAGACTCAAAACTAATTCTCGATGTCGCAGTGTTCGGACGTCGAGGCACCGATCCAGCTGCTGCGTTTCTGCACCGATTGACCGAGAAACACGAACTATCCGACACCGTGTTTCTCGCTGATGGCTATGGCTATCTGACTGCCCTCTCTCGATTAGAATTGAGCGGTCAGCTCGACTACGTTGACCGAAACCTGATCGAAAAGTGGTTTCACACCTTGAAGATGAGAGTTGACCGCTTCCATAACTCATGGGTGGGCAGTCGGGCGAGCGTCAGAGAGTGGCTTGAACAGTTTGTACACTATTACAACACACAACGACCACATCAATCACTCAATGGACAGACGCCCGCGGAGGTGCTAAACTAGACAGTGCCCGTTGCTGAAGCAGTTTGAAAACGAAGAAGTTCGTCTTTTTACCTCTCGAAAGACACGTTCGGCGCTGTTCCGATTTCCGTGACGTTCGTGTCTGAAATCGAGATCATGTCGTTGGCAAGCGTAGTTCAGTGCTTTGTCGCCGTCAACGAGAAACACGGCGTCGTCGACGTTGTGTTTCTCGCGTAGTTCCGCAATGAATGAACTTGCTATCACTTTGGCTCTGGTCGGCTCGAGCTGTGTATGGAGTAATTCGTTCGATTCGGGATCCACCGCAGCATACAGCCAGTACTGCTCATCGTTGAGTCGAATCACAGTCTCGTCAACCGCAACCTGATCCGGATTCCGACCAGAATCTGGCTGTAGATCAGCCTTGTGAACCCAGTTATGGACGGTGGATCGAGCTCGTTTAACACCGAATATATCGGGAATTCGAACAGTATTCGAAAGAGAGAGAGAGAGACCAGCGAGATGAAGCTGAATACTGAGCTTCATCAACAGTCGCGGTGTTGCCTCTCGCTCCACAAAACCTAAGTCAATCTGGCCGATACTAGAGCTGAGGCGTGCGTTTTCGGGCATAGAAAACTTTGAAAACGCCACGCCTCACTCCTTCAACCTTATCTGAACACCACCCCTCGATCCGCAAGAAATTCAAATTCGGGTTGCGGATGGCATCGGTGATGCGGAGGGGTGTCGAATCGATATTATCAGGTATACGTCGGGAGCCTATCGATTCCATTGCGTCGATTCCAACAAAGTCAACTGGCGATTTGATAGCCACCCGAACCCGCACTCTTCGGACCGCCATTTCCACGAGCCACCGGATGCCCGTCAGCGTCGGCAACGGAGTCGTGTATCCAGGTTTCTGAACCGGTCCTGGTTACTCGAGCCGTGTTGAAACTGTGGCGGCGCACCTACGAACAGAACGACCTGAAGAGCCTCAACACAGCACAGAACCCGCCATGAATTCTTGTCTGTAGAATATGCTCAAAACCGTGTTCAGGGTCGGTCGTTGCTACTCCAGCAGTTCCTCGAGATTTTCTTCCGAGAGTTCCTCTCCACGGTAGGGCAGGTGACTGTTCGCTGCCGTACAGCCTCTGTAACAGACGTATATAACGAATATCTGTAACAGACATACAGAATGTAACGTGGAGGCGACCCGAATATTGACGGAGAATCGACGCATGGGTATGACTAATGCGAGAGCCATAGGACAAACGACCAACGATGGGCGATACCAATGACGACTGAGACCGTCCCCTCCCTAGTCGAACCGGAGTGGCTCGAGGCCCGACTAGAGACTCCGGATGTGCGCGTTGTCGACTGTACGCTTCACCTCAGCTTCGATTCCGAAACCGGAGACAGACAGTCCGAATCCGGCCGTTCGGACTGGGAGCGCGCCCATATCCCGGGGAGCGTGTTCGCAGACATTCAGGACGATCTCTCGGCAGCTGACCCGGAGTATCCGTACCAACGACCGACGCCCGAGAGATTCGCCGACGCGATGGAGGCATTGGGGATCGGGGACGACTCGCGGGTTGTCCTCTACGATGCGGCAGAGAACATCTGGGCGGCACGGGCTTGGTGGTTGCTGCGGGCGTTTGGCTTCGATCGCGCGGGCATCCTGAACGGTGGCTGGAAACGCTGGACGGCCGAGGATCGCCCCATCTCCACCGCGCCACCGACGGATCAGGAGGTAACGTTCACGCCCGAGCCGAGGCCAGAGCTATTCGTCGATAAGGAGACGGTTCTGGAAGCCATCGACGATGACAGCTGTTGTCTGGTCAACGCGCTCCGGCCAGCGGATCACGCCGGGACCGGCCTCGTCAAATACGGTCGTCCCGGACGAATCCCGGACAGCGTCAACGTGCCAGCCATCGGTGACGAATCAATCGTCGGTCCAGCGGACAACACGTACCTCCCACGGCCCACACTCCGAGAGCGATTCGCCGACGTCGGCGTGATCGATACCGGTCGCGTGATCACCTACTGCGGCGGTGGAATCGCCGCCAGCAATGCCGCATTCGCACTCCATCTGCTCGGCAGAGAGAACGTGGCTGTGTATGACGGATCCCTTGCAGAGTGGGGACGGACCGATCTTCCGATGGAGACCGACTGAGTGGTCCGTTGTCTGAAGACTATCTAATACAGTGAGAGAGCCCCACCGTTCACGGCGTTGACGAGACGCGACGCATCTCATTGATGCAGGAATCCCGAGCAATGGAAGTTTTAGGCTTACAACCATGATCCTGCCGAGCGAGCACAATAAAAATGTACGGCAAGTACTTCTAGCCAGAGACGAATATAATACGTAATGGATGGAGGGAATCGGACAACTCGACGAACTGCGCTTGGCTTCATCGCCATCGGTGGTATGCTACTAATTATGAAAAGCGCAGGATTCACAAAGACTACAGCGAATCGAATGGCTAGTGTTCGTAGCGCAGACGATGAAAATGCGCTATTGGGACTAACAGATCACTCCACAGATGCACGAATCGAAACCGCAACTGATACGACTACAATCTACACACTCAACGACTCTCTCGGTGGGTTAGCTGAAGAAAATATAGATGTTACTGTCGTCAGTCTTGTCAGTGATGACAGTACTCTCAACAACCCGCCAATTGAAGCGACAGTCAGTAGCGAAACAGCGCCTGAGTTTTCTGTAACGCTTCAGTGTTCTAAAAGCGATGCTACGATTGAAGCGACATACGAAGTCATCTCAAATATCGTAGCATCGAATGGACAGGTCTCCATCGATTTAACCCGGACAACTGATGAACAGATATTCATCTCATGTGCGATTGACTATGGAGACTCGGGTAACTACCGAGATGAAGATGGTAGAGGTGCAGCACACCCGGAGGATGCACGGGGAACAGTCACCAACCCTAGTGCGGTCAGTAGTGAGGATGGTAATTCTGCAACAGCAATATCAACGTCAGGTGGCAATACAGGAAAAGTTGGATTCAAACTCCCAACACAGTCAGCTAGAGACAGTTATCAACTCAGAGTCGTTACTCCAGGACGCACTGGAACACGCTGGGAAACATATCTTTTAGATAGAGATGGGGACGAGTTGACAGCCAGAAATGAGTTAGAGAATGGCGAAAATATATTCACATTTGATTCTAGTGAGAATGATGCCATTCGGGAGAACCACGAAGAGTTATATATCGTATTCGAGGGTGGAACAGGGAACAATAACGAACTTCAACTTGACTATTTTGAACTCCAATAGACCCACTATACACGATTTCAAGTACTCCGTACGACAGCGAGAGCATGTTTCTATGGGGAAGGTGAACCAGTGACGACCGTTGGGACGCACAAAGAGATCACAGTTGCTAACGTGCCCAATCGTGCCCTTAGAATGACGACTCTCCCCCAGTTCGATTCTCGAGTGAGTGCTCGGCCCCACTTCCGTTTTGAAGTTCGCGGTATGTCGAGCAGTTTGGGCAGCTATCGACTGCACCGTCCATGCCGAACACACGAACGAAGTCACTCGTGACGTACTCTTCGCAGTTGCTGCAAGTTGGCATGAGGCAGTCCGTAGTTTCGAATAAGCAATGATAAATGTGCTGGTAGTTACAAGAACTCCAGAACAGCCACCTAATACTGGTTGTAGCTTTTCAAGATCAAAAACACACTTATTTGAATTACTTCCTCGGTGTCACAGATCGGACAGTACACCATATCTTCCGTGTTCTCGCCCATCTTCTCCCCCATATGGCACGCATATTACAACACACATAAGCATTTCCAATGGCTATTCTATCCAAAGACACTTTCAATCGAGATCAGTCGATGACATATTCGGATATTTGTTCAGATCCGCACACTGAACAAGTTTCGGCCGACGGTGCTACCCCTGTTCCACACTGGCGACACTCACGGACAACAGTTGTGTCGTGCTTTCGGAAGAGCACCGATACGATGAGGTCCTTCATTATTGGGTACAGAGATCGTCAGACAGGTGTGGATTAGCCAGTGTCATCCTAACTATAGAGAACCACCGACTGCCAAGCGAATCACAGCACAGCAGCCGATAGCTAGTCGTCAGTGGATAACGCCTCTCCCTGAAAGGCATCTTGCATGGCGTTTCGAAACGCCGTCAACTCCGCTATTTGATCCTGAACCGTCTCTTGTCTCTCTTCGACATCCTCGACTGTGTGTTCCAGAGTGCAGAGTTCACTATTGACGGATTGCTGTTGACTCTCGACGGTGGCTTCGATCTGACTGAGATCCGCTTCAACGTCTTCCTGTCGACTCTCGAACGCCGTCTCGAGCTGTTCGGTTCGGTCCTCGAAGGCCTCGAGCCGTGCATTGATGGCAGCCTGCTCGTCACGGACGGACTCGAGTTGCTCACGAACAGCGTGCAGTTCATCCAATACCTCGGTAAGTACGCTCTCCCCAGTTCCATGGTCATCGAGGAACTCCTCCATAGCATCGGTGTAGGTTGCGAGGTCCTGAAGCTGTGACTGCAAGTACATTACACGTAGTTCGAGACTCGAGCGAGAGACGTCCAGGTCACTGAGTTCGTTAGCCAACCTATTGTGCTGTTCCTGCGATGCATCCGCGTCGAGCATCTCGACCACCATATCGACGAGTTCATCACCGTTATTGACAGTCTCCTCAGCAGCACGGGTCGTGGCCTCAGTTGGCTGGCTCTTGATCACTGCGGCGTCGCCGCGATCAACCGATGCGGTAGTCTCAGTCGGAGCCGAGGCTGTGTCTGTTGTGGTGTCTCCCACAATATCTCCGACAGAGACCTCATCCTCGGCCATCTCGAACTCGGTGTCTTCGGCAGTATCGTGGGACACTGACGCCTGCGCGTGAGCCTCTTCGGCGTACGTCATGGTATCAGCACTATCTGATGTAGCTTCGCCATCGACGACCAGTTCTGGTGGCTGGTGAGTCGTTGTCTCAGCCTCGGTAGTAGTGTATTTGTACCTCGTCGTAACCGATTCCTCTGGCTCGAGTGTTCGTTTGTACTCGACTGTTTCGTCGGTTGTCGACCAGTGTGATGGTTGTGTGGTAGGAACCTGGACAGTCGTATTCGTCGGGACTGCATCCAACACACGGACTGTTAACGAACACTCCCGTGATGACTCGAGCCGTAGTCCGATCTTCACCTCGTCACCGTTCACGTCGACGTGTTTTGTCACTGTGACGCCTGCTTCCTCCGTAGTGAATAGGTCTGGCATCTAATGTCCCCCCTTGTACGTTAATACACAGTCAACCAACTAAACTGTTCGGAATATTAATAATTATTGAGAATAGACATGAAGAAGCTATCACCAATAGCAATTAATTGAATAACCAGATATCGATCAGATTGCTGTTAACACTTGCTATCGTAACCATCCAGTCGTATATTCGAAAAGTTACGTGAGAGGTGTTAGATAGTAGCACTAGTATTTATAAGCAGCAAATACGTCTTTTTAGCTAACTAATGACTGATCCAAAGGATTCAATCAGCATCGAAAACGTAGTAGCGTCAACCGGTATCGGGCAGGAACTCGACCTCCAGAGTGTCGCAATGGACCTGGAGGGTGCCGATTACGATCCTGAAAATTTCCCCGGTCTCGTCTACCGCACCCAGAACCCCAAGTCCGCTGCCCTAATCTTCCGTTCAGGAAAGATCGTCTGTACGGGCGCCAATAGCACTGAAGCCGTTCATGGAAGCCTAAATGTCGTGTTTGACAAGCTCCGTGAACTCCAGATTCAGGTTGAGGAGGATCCCGAGATCATCGTTCAGAACATCGTCAGCAGTGCCGATCTCGGCCGCAATCTCAACCTGAACGCGATTGCAATCGGGCTCGGCCTCGAGAATATCGAATATGAACCGGAGCAGTTCCCTGGACTGGTGTACCGAATCGATGAACCTGAGGTCGTTGCCCTCCTCTTTGGCTCTGGGAAATTGGTCGTCACTGGCGGGAAGCAAATAGAAGATGCCAAACAGGCCGTCGACGTCATCGTCAAGCGACTCGAGGACCTCGGTTTGCTCGAGTAACGCGATTTCTTCTTATATCTGAAACTGGCTCTTAATTCTGAACTCCTCAAAAAGGAGAACCGCAGATGACGTGGTGCTCGAGGGGACCTCCGTATTGTCTGGCTGTTGTTCTCTGACGGTGAGGTCCCAGACGAGCCGTCAATCGACGATACAGAGTATCACCTCCATCTCTGGGTATCCGTCGATGAATCGAACGGAAACTAGACCCACCACCCATTCATTCGTTTCTCGAGCGTCTACATTACGGCGTTGAGCGCTCTGACGACGAGAACTGAACAGGCTACACTCGAAGCGACACGCTTGAAGAACCAAACTCGAAGGTGTTGACGGGCGTCTCCCGAGGCTCAAGCGTGGGCTTCGGCCTTTTCAGTAATCGTCACTGACGGCAACTCGTCGAGTGTTGTCTCGATAGCGTCACTTGGGAAGGTCAGACTCGTAGTCGTCTGTTTCTGGTCGGTGCTCATCGGTCGACCTCGGGGAGATCTACATTCACATCGGCGGGCGTCGCGTAAGTCGGGTCGTCGACGCGGATCGTTAGCTTGCCGTCGATCACGTTGGCTGCTTCGATGACACCCGACGAGTAAACACTCAAGTTAACGTACGCGAAGGTGGGGTCGTCGCCGACTCCGCAGTCGATTAGAACGATCACCTCGAGAGTCGCCGCCGAACGGTAGTAGTCGCTACGCCGCTGTCAAAGGAGTGTGTGCTGTTTCGCATTATGCAAGCGATGGATTGTAATCGTCTATCGAGATAGTCACAGGGTTTGACTGCAAATGTATGGCCACATACTGTTGGAGAGAGGGCTACTGCCCTTCAAATTCGGACAATTCGATTGATTCTGATAGTACCGGTACTGGGCAGGGACCCCCCACATTTCACGAGAGTTCCAGAGCGCGCTGTCAACAGGATACAACGCACCACCCCCCACTTTTCACGAGTGCTTGTGAGATTGTATTATGCATGGACTGTTCCCCCACCCCCCACATTTCACGAGAGTTCCAGAGCAATCGAGCGATCAGAGCGACTCAAGAGTTGTATTTGCAACCCCCTCCCCCCACTTTTCACGAGAGTTGGGCCCAAACTACCGACCAGAGAAACAATCTTTGACGTTCTCCTAGACCATCTCTCCGTAGAATAGAATGCTTTTGAGTGTACTGCGGATACTGTTTATACTATATCGACTTATAATTTCTGGCTAGAGTAGGTCTCCGTTCGGGGGATCCCCTTCAATCGTAGAGAAACACTCGTGAAATGTGGGGGGAGGGGGTTCAACATTAACCCAACACTCGTGAAACAGATGAAACTCGTGAACCAGTGGTTTTATGTTTTCTCCACTGACAGTGTCTCTCAATGGGTCTCGAACCGTTCACTCCTGATTCGACCATCTTTCAGGACGAAAATGTTCTTCGCGACGGGTATCAGCCCGATACGCTGATCGAACGGGATCGAGAACTCGAGGCGTTCCAATCCGCGCTTCGGCCTGTCGTCAACGGTGCGCAACCGAAGAACCTCTTTCTGTACGGGCAGACCGGGGTCGGGAAGACGCTCGCGACGAGCATGGTTCTCGATCGGCTTGCATCTGATCTCGAGCCTATGGTTGAGATCGACCTCGAGACGATTTTCTTGAACTGCAAGTCGCTCACCTCAAGTTATCAGGTTGCCGCCCATCTCGTCAACGAGTTTCGACCGCCGGACGAACAGATCAAGACGACCGGCTATCCGTCAGGTATGATCAACAAGATGCTCTGGTCGGAGATCAACGCACTCGACGCGACCCACTGTCTGATCGTGCTTGACGAAGTGGATTCGATCGGCAACGACGATGATATTCTCTATCAGGTCCCGCGGGCAAACGACAACGGCCATGTCGACGAGACACAGGTCGGCGTAATCGGTATCTCGAACGATTTTACGTTCCGTGATAACCTCTCGGCGCGGGTCAAAGACTCCCTCTGTGATGAGGAGATCCTGTTTTCGCCCTACGACGCAAACGAGTTGCGACGGATTCTCGAGCAACGCGCAGAACAGGCGTTCCACCCTGGCGTCCTTGAAGACGGTGTCGTCGGGTTGGCAGCTGCGTTCGCCGCCCAGAGTAGCGGCTCTGCACGGCAAGCACTCCGGCGACTCTACAAAGCCGGCGATCTCGCTCGTGACGAAGGGACGGACTCGGTAGTCGAACGCCATATTCGGGCCGCTGATGAGGCTGTCGAACGGGACAAAGTCCACGAGGAATTGGTCAGTGTGCCGGTCCAGTCGAAACTCACGCTGTACGCGCTCTTGACGCTCGAAGCCGAAGAGAAGCTCCCGGCGAAGCGGTCGGCCATCTACAAACGATATCGGGTCGCCGCTCAAAAGATTGGGGCGGACGTCCGGACCGATCGGACTGTCCACGATCGTCTCTCACAGTTGACGCTCAAGGGCTTCCTAGATGTCGAGGAGAAGAACAAAGGACCGAAAGGTGGCTCGTACTACGAATATCAGTTCAGTATCCGTACTGAGTTAGTGAGAGAAGCCCTGCAACGAGATTCGCGGATGGACGAACTATTCAACTAACGGAATGTGTCCCGAAAGGGAGCATGCACTCGGGCGGCCATCGAACGGTGCGACGACTGCCGCACGCTGGACCACCTCGAGTACCAGTACCACGGTGGGCAGCCGACGGCGGACAAAACCTTGGCAACGGACGACAATGACTGGTTCTCTGACGCCTTGTATGGTACCCTCGACTAACCGTGCGGTCGTTTCGACAACGCCTATTCATGAATCATCGCGGCGATTCGTCGTCAGGACGGGGACCGACGCAGTGCGGAGGACCCGTTCGGAGATACTGCCGAGGAGTCGCTCGTCCAGTCCCGTGCGACCGTGGGGTCCCATCACTACCAGATTGGTTCCCGTGGAGTCAGCGTACGCGAGGGCGAGATTGTCGCCGACTCGGTCACCGATACGCTCTGCAGTCGCGTTTTCGATGTCGCCGCGTTCGTACAGGCCAATTGGGATATCCGTTTCCCAGTAACCGCCGTTTCGTCGAGACGAGTACGGCCCTCTGTACTCGAACGCTCTCTGTCGACGTTGACGATCGGGTTGATCGTGTCCGGCGTGCCGAGTCCAGGCGTCCCGAGTTTCCGTTCCGAATTGGAGTCGATTATCGGCCGACCGCCTTGGTGTCGCCTGTTGTTCGGCGTTTCTTCCAACTGTCAATATCGTCGGCCCGATCAACGGACTCGACATCGGCAGTGTTGCCGAAACACAACCAGTCGCAGACGTGCATGTAGTCGCGGTCGCGCTCGAGGACGATTGCCTCAGCGTTATCCTTTGATCAGGCGAAGAGCGATTCGTGGTTGTGGTCGAACTCATCGTCCTCGACGCCCAGTTCGCACATTTCGAACTCGGATTCGAACGTCTCGCGGGCCTCCGTGCGCGACATCGCTTCGACGAGGATGTGGTACTCAAGTCCGGTCTCCATAGCCGTGATGATCCACTGCTTGGGTTCGCCGGGCTCGAATCCAGGGAGTGCGCCTTGCTTGGACTCGGCTTCAAACATTCTGGACCGCCTCCATCTGTTGTTCCTGGTCGCTTCTTGACCTATTTCAATGGGACTCCCACACCCCGACTGTCGAGTGTGAACCGCCTCGGGGTCAAGCCCCGAGGCTTCCCGTGGTTTAATCGGAAACTCCCATCCGACTATCGGCCTGATAGCCTCGAACAGTCGGGTGGGTCACGGTCGGGGCGTCCACGGCCCCCGATGCCTGCCGTCGCACCTTCCGAACAACAGGAAGGCTGTTGAGAGCAGGCACATTCCAATCGAGTTTCTTCACGCCTTTCACGGCGATATTCACGCTTGCACCACGGTCGCTGTGGTCTTGATGTTCACATGACCGACACTTGAACCGCTTCTTGTGACGGTTCGCTCGCTCCGTATGACCGCACATCGGACACTGCTGACTCGTGTACTCGGGGTTAATCCACGCGGTCGGAATCCCCTCGAACGACGCCTTGTACGACGTATAGAACTGAAGGGCGCGGAACGGGAGATGGTGCAAGCGCCGGTTCATCCGCGTGCCGTAGTCAATACTATCGCGCATCTCTTTGAGGTCTTCAAAGACGATACACGGCTTCTCGAACTGACGACTCCACTCCACGATGTGCCGAGACACCTTGTGGAGTCGGTCGCGGACAAACCGTTCCTCACGCCCTTCCAACGTATCGTGGATGCTGTCCTTCCTCGCGTTCTGAACGCGCTTCCGCATCGTGAAGTAGCGGTGACGCTCGAACTTGATTTCGGGGAAGTCGATGACCAACGTGTCCTTGACGCCATCCTCGGAGAGAGCGGCGAGAGCCACGTTGTCCTCGTTCACGTCCACACCGACGACCGTCCGCGAGTCCTGCTTGTCTCGGACAGTCTGCTCAGTGTTGGTGACGTTGACGTGCAACTCTGCGGTGTCGTCGTGGAACAGGGCTTCTGCCGTCCCAATCTTCCACTCGTCACTCGTGAGCGCAGTCTTGAGAATGTCGAGGTGGGCGTCACTCCCTTTGAGGACCCCCTTGACATGCTTGTACGGCTTCGCGCTGATGCGGAACGCAACGCCGCCGTCGTCGGTGAGCGACAAGTTGTACCCCTCCTCATAGTTCGCACGAAGCGGGTACGCACCATCTCTAGTGTGACTCGGGAGGCCGAAGTCGTCGTACTCGTAGTAGTTCTCCATCGCACTGAGTGCCTTCGCAACGACGCGCTGAGTCGTGTTCTTTACGAGGTTGGCGTCGTCGGCCACTCGGTCGGGGATCGCGTCCCAGTCCACACCTTCTTTGGCGAGTCGGATGGTTTCGTTGTACACCGAGCGGGCTTCGAGTGTGGCATCGTACAGCAGGCTCTCGTTGTCACTCTGGATGTCGAGTTGGAAGTCCAGCGTCTTGGTGAGAGCCTGTTTCGTGGTCATTCTTCGTCTTGTTCAGTGGATTCTGAGATTCGGACAACTTTCACGTCTGCTCCACGCCAGCGTTTGGGGACGGTGACGTGGGCGCTGTTCCCGAACGGTTTGACCTCGCCGTCGAGAACTTCCTCGCCGTCGATTTCAAAACGGTTCGCCATACCCCCTGTATATCCTTTGGATATACTTAACTGTGTCGGTGGCGTATCCTCAATATGGGTGAGAAGCGGTCGAACCACACGGTATACAACGTCAACTATCACTTCGTGTGGTACCCCAAGTACCGTCACGCAATACTCGAATCAATCTAAGATTCGCTGGAATCGAGTTTCCGAGATGTGTGCGACGAGTACGACTACGAGATATTGTCTCTCCACATCTCGTCTGACCACGTACACTTGTTCCTCTCCGCCCACTCGAAGCACGCTCCGAGCGAGATTGTTCGGACAGTCAAGAGCATCACAGCACGGGAGATATGGGAACAACACGAACCATATTTGGAGGTGTATCTGTGGGGTGGTGGGTTCTGGGAATAGTCGTACTACATTGGAACGGCAGGGCAGCAATCAAGCGAGACGATTGAACGGTATATCGAACGAACAGAACACGTTTGAGTATCGGCTTTACCCTCGGGGTCAAGCCCCGAGGCACTCGCCTTGCTCATCTGTAGAAATAGGAAGCCTCGGGGTCGTTCAAGAGAGCAAAGCTCTCTCGTGATGACGAGAACTTCGATTCTTGAACCACTTAACCCGAAGCAGTTCACTTGTGATTCAAATAGCCAATGGATCAGATAACATTCTCGGTGTTCTTATATACTGACAGAACGACGATCAGACATGTACGATTTAACCGCCTTTCAGCGTGATTTGCTATATACGATCGCAGGTCAAGACGAACCGCACGGTCTTGCGATCAAAGACGAACTCGAGAACTATTACGAAAGCGAGATCCATCACGGACGGCTCTATCCGAACCTCGACACGATCGTCGATAAGGGCCTCGTCGAAAAAGGCGAAGTAGATCAACGAACGAACTACTACACACTAACTGCACGTGGGCGGCGTGAAATCGAGGCTCGTCGAGAGTGGGAAAACCAGTATGTCGGTAATCTGTTGTCAGAGTAATACCAGCAAAAACCGTTCCAAGGACGTCTCCAGTGGCCAGTAGGCTTAATCCACGTTACTCGAATAATCCACCTGGCGGGGGTGAGGAGTACTGTCGTTGCCGACAGGTTCCGTTCGACTTAGGACATTCGCAAGCCACCGTCATCGGTCGAGATCGTTCCACCGTTAATAGCCACTGACACCCGATCTCTGATCGGCTCGTCCGATTGACACATCACTAGCGGATGAGGAGCTCCGACGTCGGCTCATTACCGACGTCTTTTGGACACGTGACTTCTCTAAACAACCTTCGAGGGCGAGTTCCCGACCCACCGGGGTCGGGGGTGAAGCCCGACACTCGCCTTAGTGTTCCGTCTCTTCGATATACCGTTCAACCACTTCCTCAGACACCGCGCCCGTCGTTCCCACATAGTACCCGACCTTCTCAAACCCGCCACCTCAAAAATACGACTCCCGAATCTCGGGATACCAGTCCAGCAAGTGCTTGGCAGAGTATGACTTGAATTGCCGAGCGATGTTCGCAGGGCTGTGCTTTGGGTCAGTTTGCACGAACAGGTGAACGTAGTCGTCTGGAATCTCTGACGCCAGAATCTCGTGTCCGAAGTGGTCGGCGATCTCACCAAACAACTCTCGTACGTCGTCTAAGAATCCTCGAGGCTTGAGCCCGAGGCGATTCACACATCGATGACGGGGTGAGAGGGTTTGTGATGAAACTTCTTTTTCTAGTCACTCTGAATAATACCGAACCCAAGGAGCAGTCAAAACACCTCGGTACAGACCTCAAGTTTGGTTAGAACAGTGGATAGGTGTCTAGCTGAGCTCTCCGAACCCTTCCTCGCGCATCAACTCGGCAACCCCCTCTGGATTCTCGAAAGCGAACTTCAGGGCGAACTCTCGTGCATCCGATTTCGGAATATCGTCATTTGTCTCAAGTTCGTCAGCGAGTGCACTCCGAAAGTTCGACTCTTGGTCAGTAACTTCTTTTCGAAGGTGGGCTTCAATACGCTCGTCTCGCTCATCGAGAACCTTGCTCCGACGGACAAAATATGGGTACTTGTGATCATCCTGTTCTGTTTCCTCTGTTGACTTTGATGAGGATCCAGACTGGTTTGTTTCGGGTGCCTGCGACTGGTCGTGATCCTGCTGGCTATCGTCACTCGAGGAGTCACCTGGCGGTTCAGAATCGGTGGCCTCCTCTGTATCATCGCTTTGGCCGAAATCGAGGTTCCCAGCACCGTCTTTCATTGCGCGGTCACCTCCGCTTCAGCGTCATCAGTAACGTCGAACGACCGTTCACCGTGGTCTTCAATATCGAGCGTAAGTTCTGGGTCGATTTCGACGTCGAAGGTTTCGGTCGCTATGAACGCGGCCAGCTCATAGATATCGCGAACGGTCTCGAGTTCGCGGTCTCGAATCCGACGCTGTCCGGGCTCGCTAACCATTTTGTCGTCTTTCTCGAACGTTTTCCAGCGTTCCTCGATCACTTTGTACGCAGAGCCGCGGGCTTCCCACATCGTATCCATCAAGCTCTCTCGATCGGGGATTGCAACCGGCGTTGCAAACTCGTCGGTATTGTTGAACTGTTTGGAGTACTGTTGGTGTGCGTTCGTCTGGCCGACGCCGGATGGAACGACACACGATAGGCCGACCTCAATATCCAACTTCTTCTCCATATTTCCGACAAGCTCGTCGAGGCCCTCAAGGCTCAGGTTTCCTTTCCCAGCTGGTTTTACTGGTGCTACCAGCGTCCGCATGGCATAGATGGAGTTGTAGAGTAGATCCTCCGCTCGAGCGTTAGGGTCGATGAGGACAGCGTCGTACTTCTCATGTAGCTGCTGTTCGTTCCACAGCAAGTCATAGAGCAGTTCATACCGCGGGAACTCCTCTTTGCTCATATTCTTCATTCCCGTCTCGTAGGCGATCTTTTGCTCGAGATTTGAGGTGAAGTCACCGAGCATATCGTGGCTCGGGATCACATCGACGCCTTCATCCGAAGTTTCGATGAGATCGGTGAACTCGCCATCGGGCATCTCGAGGACGTGTTTGACCAAATTATCGGCGTCTGGATCGCTCCGGTGTGCACCCACATCGAACAGACTCGTTAGGTTACCTTCCTGTGGATCGAGATCGATTATGCAGACATCTAATCCCATTCGTTCCAAGCTAACCGCGAGATTTGCTGTTGTGGTCGTTTTGAAGGTTCCGCCCGATTCTGAGTACACAACTACTGTGATCATAAAGAGACTATACAGTAAACTATTACATAAATCTGTTTCAGGTTGCCGGGCCAGATATCTGTTATGATTATCTGGTACAGCATTCTGTTACAGACATCTGTAACGGATGGTGCTCACGTTCACTCGTTCTACATACCCGCATCAACAACTCATTTGTAGAGTTAGTAACCATCTATATATGGTACGATCAAGCATAACGGTAGTCCGTAACAGCTGTTTATGACAAAGACTAGGTCCAGATAATTGGGGCAGACGTATGTTCTCTACATCTGTTACAGATATCTATAACAGATTTCTGTAATCGCGTGGCTAAAATAGTTTGAGAACGAAGAGATACGACGTGTTATATCGAGAAAAACATGTCGAACATTGTTCCGATTTCCATGTTTTTAACATCGAAATCGGAGCCTAGATTGGCGGGGTCCAGTCTGGAGATGTTTTACTCCATCGACTAGAAACACGGCATCGTTGACGTCATGTTTCTCAGTGATTTCCTGCAGGCACCGTTCTGTCAACGCGGTCGTAGTCGTCGAATCTAGCCGAATCTGGTGTATGCTGTTTGTTTCTGAATCGATAGTACTGTACAGCCAATATCGATGTTTGTCAAGTTAAATCACCGCTCATCAAACGGGACGTGATTCGGGTCCTTGTCAATTTCCGGCTGTAGGTCGTGTTTGTGAACCCGGTCGTGGACTGCCTTGCGACTACGTTTGATACCAAACCTCTCTGATCATCGAATATTATCTGAAATGAAAGAACAGCAGGATAGGGTCGAATACCGAGTTCCATCAGCTGGCGCAGTGTCCGTTCTCGCTCCACAAAACTCAAATCGATCTGTTCTACGTGCTCGAGGGAACGCTCTCCCTGAAGCTCGGACGATCGGACGAGGAAGAGTTCGTTGAGGTCGACGAGGGAAGGTTCTGGGTGGCCGCGCCGAAGATCGGTCACGGTCACCGTTGTATCAGTGAGGACGGCGGTGCCGTCCTCGCAATTGGTGCACCGCCGGTCGAGGATCCCGGTCTCGACCCGCATTCGCTGGGTGATGACAAAATCGACGAAGCGCTCGAGGACTGAGTCGGTCTCGCGAGTACAACAACCGCTGCAGTGGGGTCGATGAATGACCACCGGGAAGCGAAATCCGGATTCACACCCCGAAGGTAGAATCCATGCTATCGACTGGTCCAGCCGCCGTCTGCCGCGAGGATGGTCCCGGTCACGTAGCTCGCAGCATCGCTTGCGAGAAAGACCACCGGACCAGCGATCTCCTCCGGTTCGGCGAATCGATCAAGCGGCGTTCGATCGATGATCGATCGCCGAAGCTGTTCGTTCGATTCGAGCTCTTCGGTGAGCTCCGTCGAGACGTAGCCGGGCGCGACAGCGTTGACCCGGACCTCGGGAGCCCAGTCGAGGGACATGCTCTTCGTCAGACCGACGAGCCCGTGTTTCGAGGCGACGTACGGGTGCTGACGCGGGAGACCAACGAGGCCACCGACGCTGGCGACGTTGATCACCGATCCGCCGTCGCTCTCGAGGAGCCCCTCTGCGGCCGCGGTCGTCACCTCGTAAGCGCCGTTCAGATTGACGTCGAGGACGCGATCAAGACTCTCGGTCGGGACATCCTCCGGGCGACCGAGCGCGTTGTCGGGGTTGAAGCCAGCGTTGTTGACGACGATGTCGATACCGCCGAACTCGTCCTCGGTCCGATCGATCACGTCGGCGACGGCGTCCGAATCGGTTACGTCCGCCGGGACGGCGAGCGCGTCACCGCCGTCGGCCCTGATCTCCTCGGCCACGGCCTCAATTTCGTCCGTGGATCGGGCGGAGGGAACGACCGCGGCGCCAGCGTTTGCGAGCCCGATGGCGATGGCACGCCCGATGCCGCGACCGCCACCCGTTACTACTGCGACTCGTCCATTGAGGTCGAATTGATCACTCATCGGAAAACACCGTATCGATTTGATCGCGAAGTCTCATTTTGTCGAATTTTCCGGTCGCGGTCTTCGGGATCGACTCTACCGTCCTGATCTCGTCGGGATACCACCAGTCGGGCTGGTCGAGTTCGTCGTCGAGGTAGGTCAGCAACTCGTCCTTGTCGACATTGCTTCCAGCTGCGGCCACGACGCAGGCCAGCGGCCGTTCCTGCCATTTCTCGTGTGGGACGCCGACGACGGCCGCCTCAACGACCTCGTCGTGGGCCATCAGCGCGTTCTCAAGTTCGATCGAGGAGATCCATTCCCCGCCGCTCTTGATGACGTCCTTCGCGCGATCGACGATCTCGATGTAGCCGTCCTCGTCAATGGTGACGATATCGCCGGTTTTGAGCCAGCCGTCCTCGAAGTCCTCCTCGTTAGCGTCGGGTCGGTTGTAGTACTCCGGGACGACGCTCGGACCGCGGACCCACAGTTCCCCGACGGCCTGGCCGTCCCACGCGACTTCGTCGCCGTTGTCGTTGACGACGCGCATCTCGAGACCGGGCGAGAGAGTCCCCTGCTTCTTCCGCTTTTCGTACTTTCGGCTCCGATCCCAGTCGCCCATGGACGCCTTCGGCCGCGAGATCGAACCGATGCTCATCGTCTCGGTCATCCCCCATGCGTGTTCCATCGTGACGTCGAACTCGTCCTCGTACCGACGCATGACGCCTTCGGGCGCCGCGCTCCCGCCGATGATGATCCGCTCGAGGCTCGAGAGATCGCCGCCATGCTCGTCGACGTGTTCGAGGAGGTTGATCCAGACCGTCGGCACACCGGCGCTCAGTGTGACGCCGGCGCGCTCGATCAGTTCGAGCAGATCGGCGGGGCCGGGCGACGGGCCGGGAAACACCTGTGTCGCGCCGGCCATCGTTGCGGCGTAGGGAAACTCCCAGGCGTTGACGTGGAACATCGGCACGACGGGCATAACGACGTCGCGCTCGTCGACGTTCAGTCCCGCGGGCGTCATCGCCATCATCGCGTGGGCGTAGATCATCTTCTGGGTGTACTCGACGCCCTTCGGTCGTCCCGTGGTCCCGGAGGTGTAGCACATTCCGCCGGGAAGGTCTTCCGTCAGGTCGGGGAACGCGTCGTCTCCGATCGGCTTGCCGTCTGCGAGAAGGTCTGCGTAGGCGACCGCATTGACGTCGGTTTCCGGAACCGACTCGTCCATGACGACGACCTCGTCGACCGGCAGGTCGGACCAGAGCCGTTCGATCGTCTCGAACGGGTCACCGGGATCGATGAACAGGATATCGTCGTCCGCGTCCCCGACGATGTGGACGATGTCGTCGTCGCCCAGTTGCACGTTGATCGTGTGGAGCTGGGCACCTGACAGCGGTGCGGCGAAGTAGGTTTCGAAGTGCCGGTGATGGTTCCAGCCGAACGTTCCGATTCGATCACCCGGCCCGAGCCCGCGGTCACGAAGTGCGTCGACCAGCGATCGAACGCGAGTACCGAACGCGTCGTACGTGTAGTCCGTAATCCCCCCGTGTGTCCGTGAAATGATCCGCTTCTCTGGAAAGAGATTCGTTGGGCGCCAGAAAAACGGGCGGAGTGTCAGATTAGACATCGTCCTCGGTCGTTGGCTGCGGGAATCGCGTGCTGTGCGCCAGCGGTACTTCCCCGGTTCCGGATACACGCGGTATCCGTTCAAACGTTTCTGTCATGACTCTATTTTCGTGATAGAGTCACCCACGCATATGAATCATCTGGGTTTCCCGCGCGCCCGAACCGCCCCAGCGGGACCGCGCGCCGGAAAGCGACCGGGAAGGGGCCGAACCAGCAGCGAGACGTCAGGCGGTCAGTCCCGTTCGCGTTCTTCGAGTTTGTAGCGCTGAATCTTCCCGGTCGCCGTCGTCGGGAGTTCGTCGACGAACTCGATTTCGCGGGGGTAGGCGTGTCTTGCCAGTCCGTCCTTGACGTGAGACTGGAGGTCCTCGAGCGTCGCCTCAGGATCGTCCGGCGTCTCGACCGGGACCACGAACGCCTTGACGATCTGTCCTCGCTGGTCGTCAGGGACACCGATCGCGGCGGCTTCCGCAACGGTCGGGTGCTCTATGAGGCTGCTCTCGACCTCAAATGGGCCGATTCGGTAGCCGGACGAGATGATGACGTCGTCGCTTCGACCTTCGTACCAGAAGTAGCCGTCCTCGTCCTTGCGGGCCAGGTCGTCCGTAAGCAGCCAGCCGTCGTAGAAGGCGTCCTCCGTCTTTTGGGGCATCTCCCAGTACTCGTCCATGAGGACCCACTCTCTTGGCTTCGCCGCGACCTCGCCGATCTCGTCGGTTCCGACCGGCTCTCGGGTCTCGGGATCGAGCAACTCGACCTCGTATCCGGGGGAGGGACGGCCCATCGATCCGGCTTTGGTCTCCATATCGAGGCCCGCGTAGTTGTTGACGATCATCCCCGCCTCGGTGAGGCCGTACGTGTCGTGGACCTTGAGGCCGAGGTTGTCCTCGAACCAATTGTACACCTCCGGGTTCAGCGGTTCGCCGGCGCTACTCAGGACGCGCAGGCTCTCGAAGGAGTGGCCCTCGAGTACGTCGTCGCCAGCGGCGATGATCCCGCGATACGCACTGGGTGCGGCGCCCATGACAGTGACGTCGTGTTCGTCGAGAATCCGGACCCAGTGCTCCGCGTCGAACTGTCCCGAGTGGAGCAGCCGGGTCGCGCCGAGCGCCATCGGTGCGAACCCGGCCGTGAAGAGGCCGTACGACCAGCTCGGGTCCGCAGCCCCCCACACGAGGTCGTCCTCGGTGACGTCCATCGCGTATTTCGTGTGGGGATACAGGATCGGCAGTACCTTGTGAGACATGACCACGCCCTTTGGCGGCCCCGTCGTCCCGGAGGTGTACTGCATCGCCGCCGCTTCGTCCATACTGGTGCGGACGACGTCGTACTCGGTCGACTGGCCGTCGACGAGGCTGTCGTAGGCGTAATCGCTGGCCTCGTTGTCGCCGTCTCCGACGCTGATGACGTCGAGTTCGGTCTCGATATCCAGGCTCGTGACCGTGTCGTCGTGATCGGTGTGGTAGAGCAACAGCTCCGGATCGCAGTCGTTGACCCGGAACTCCACGGCCTGTTTCTCGAACGCGGTGAACAGGGGAACGTGGATCGCCCCCGTCTTCCAGATGCCCAGAACGGTGATGATCGTCTCCGGGATCTTCGGGAGCAGCGTCGTGATGCGATCGCCGCGTTCGATTCCAAGTTCCGCCAGCGCGTTCGCGACTCGATTCGACGCGTCGCGAAGTTCGGTGAACGTGTACTCGGAGAGCTTCCCCTCCTCCGAGACCCACGCGAAGCCCACGTTCCCCGATCCGGCGTGTCGATCGACGGCTTCGTGGGCCATGTTCAATTCCTCCGGCGCGTCCCAGTCGTACGTTTCGAGAACCGACTCCCAGTCGAACGACTCGTATACCTCCTCGTATTCGTCACTCGTTAGCATACCATCGGATGGTTGCACCTTATATATGATAAAATTACCGCCAGATGGCGTTCAGGCGCAGTGTCAACAGCGTAACTGGGTCTCGAGTACCGCACAGTTCCTGAGCCGACTCCTCACGTTTATGAGAGTAGAGCCCGAACCACTCGGTGTATGGGAGAACGAGCCACAGTAGTAGGGGCCGGTATGACGAAATTCGGCCCTCACGAGCAACCACTACCTGAACTGTTCGCCGACGCCGCACTGCCTGCGCTTTCCGACGCCGGGATCGGTCAGAATGAGATTGATGCGTTCTACCTGGGCAACACGCTCGGTGGGATGACAGAGAATGCGTCTCATTTGGCACCTGCACTCGCGAGTCATATCGGCCTCCGCAGCATCCCGTGTCAGCGATTCGAGGACGCCTGTGCCACGTCGTCGAGTGCGTTCAAACACGCCGTCCAGGCCGTCGAAAACGGTGTCCACGACACCGTGCTGGTTGGGGGGGTCGAACGGTGTACGCCGACAACCGGGAAGGAGACGGACGAGATGACGAAGATATTCGCGAGCGCGACCCACCGCCAGTATGAACAGCCGACGGGCATTACGTTTCCTGGCGTCTTCGCTCTGCTGACGAAACGCCACATGCATGAACATGGGACAACCCGTGAACAACTGGCCGAGGTCGCAGTGAAGAATCAGCATCACGGGAGTATGAATCCACGGGCCCACTTCGGCGAAAACGCGACCGTCGATGATGTCCTCGAGAGTCCGGTCATCGCCGATCCGTTCCACCTCATGGACTGCTGTCCGTTCTCGGACGGCGCGTCCGCGGTCGTCGTCACGTCTCCGGAACTCGCGGACAGCTACGACGGCGAGGGCGTGAACGTGACCGGGATCGGACACGCGACGGACATTGTCCCGATCGCCGACAAGCAGGGGCTGACGGAGACGAGAGCCGCACGGGACGCGGCAGCGGAGGCGTACCGACAGGCGGGTATCGATGCCGACGACGTTGACTTCGCAGAGGTCCACGACTGCTTCACCGGGGCGGAAGTGATCGCGGTCGAGGCGCTCGGACTCGTCGAGGACGGCAAAGGCGGAACCGCCGCAGCCTCCGGACTCACGGCGCTCGGCGGCGAGGTCCCGGTAAACCCGAGCGGCGGACTTAAGGCGAAAGGACATCCGATCGGCGCGACCGGAACCGCCCAGATCGTCGAACTCACCGAACAACTCCGCGGAGAGACCGGCGACCGCCAGGTCGAGGACGCAGAGATCGGAATCGCACACAATCTCGGTGGAGACACTGCGACGACGTTCGTGACCGTCATGGAGGTGACAGCATGAGTGAACTGGATCTCGCGACCGAACCGGACGAACTGACCTACGAGGACTGGGCGAAGGCGCTCCGCGAAGGGACGCTCCTCGGACAGCGATGTGGCGATTGCGCGCACGTTACTGGTGCACCGAAGGCGGCCTGTGCCCGCTGTGGCAGCCTGGACCTCGAGACGATCGAACTCTCGACGACGGGGGAGGTCTTCACCGAGACCAGGCTCGAGGTCGTCCCAGAAGGTTACGAGCGGCCCCACCACGTCGTACTCGTATCGCTCGGCGACGCACGTGTCATGGCCCACGTTCCAGAAGCCGTCGAGATCGGCCAGCAGATCGAACTGACCGACACACTCGAGGTCGACGGCGCCGTCGCCCCGGTGTTCGAGCCGAACTGATCGGCCCGGTCATTCTCGTTCTCGGAGCCGACGTTCTGCTCCGGACTATCCGAGCAACCCGTTTTGCTTCGCGATCGTATTGAGTTGGAGTTCGTCGGTTCCCTCGACGATTCGAAGCATCCGGGCGTAATGCAGGTGATCCATGAACGGATTTTCTTCGGCGAGTCCGCTACCGCCGTGGACCTGGACCGCGGCGTCAGCGACCTCCCAGAACGACTGCGTCGCGAACCAGTTGAAGATGGAGGTGTCCTCGACGACGTCCTCGTCGTTGTCCATCAGCCACGCACAGCGAAGTCCGGCCGTTTCCGCGGCGTACTGTTTTGCCCGACCGCGAGCGATCATCGACGACACCTGCTGGAAGTTCCCGATCGGCTGTCCGAACGCCTCCCGATCCCGTGCGTACTCCGTCGCGAGCGCGAGGAGGTGGTCGCTGAGGCCGACTGCCTGGGCGCCGAGCTCGAGCCGCCCCAGCGAGAGGAAGTCCATCGCGGCGTAAAACCCATTGTCGACCTCGCCGAGAACCCGATCGTCGGGTATCCGGACGTCGTCGAACCGGAGTTCGCTCTGCCAGCCGACCTGCCCGGGCACGTTGTTGAACGATCCGCGTTCCCACTCGTCGGATTCGACGATGAAACACGTGATTCCGCCGTACCGTCCTGCCTCTTCCTGCGGCGTCGTTCGAGCGAACACCTGGGCGAAGTCCGCGTACGGGCCGTTCGTGATCCACTGTTTTGTCCCGTTGAGAACCCACTCGTCGCCGTCTCGTTCGGCAGCCATCTTCATGTTCGGCGAATCCGAGCCGACGCTCGGTTCGGTCTGGGCGAACGCCGTCGTCTTTTCGCCTCGGACGAGCGGCCGAACGTACATCTCGCGCTGTCGCGCGTCGGCCAACAGCAGCAGCGGCTTCGGTCCCTCGGGCCCGGCGAGGACGTACTTGTTGAGGCCACGCCCCTTGGAGAACACGTGCTTGATCGACCGGTACCACGTCACGGTCGAGACGCCGCCGCCACCGACCTCTTCGGGCATGTTCATCGCGTAGAATCCCGATTCGGCGCTCTTCTTCCGGACCGTTTCGATCGCGTTTAGCAGCTCGTCGGTCACTCGTCCGTTCGGCTCGTGACCGCGCCGAGGGTTCGTCAGGGCCTCTCCCAGCCCCTCCTCGAGCGGCTCGACTTCCCGTTCGATGAAATCGTCGAGGCTCTCGAGGATCATATCTGTTTCACTGCTCGTCTCGAAGGACGTACCGACCATGCTAATCACAGACAAAGCCGCTGAGCTTATAGCTTTGGTTCGATTCCGCCGGTCGACGCCGAGCCCCGAAACCCGGCTCGCGTCGCTGCGATGCAAATGTATATTCCGTATGCACGTGTTTTGATATCGTATGTCGCCCAAATACCGATTTTCGTACGACCCGGGGACGATCGTCTACGGCCGGAACTGCCTCGATCGAATCGAGGACGAACTTGAGTGGATCGGCGCCAAACGAGCCCTAATCGTCTGTGGTACGACGGTCGGCTCCATCGACGACGTAATCGATCCGGTCGTCGACGGGGCCGGTGACCGACTCGCCGGCGTGTTCGACGAAACGACGCCGGACAAGCGACTGACAACCGTATTCGACGGCGTCGACCGAATGGACGAGGGCGAGGTCGACGCGCTGGTGAGCCTCGGCGGCGGGAGCAGTCTCGATATCGCAAAGGTAATGAGCGTCGTCGCAGCCAGCGACCGGTCTCCCGATGACGTTCGAGCGACGTTCGAACGCGAGCGGACGATCCCGATTCCGGACGCCGAGCTGACACCGATCCTCACGATTCCGACGACGCTCGCGGGATCGGACCTCTCCGCGGTCGCCGGGATCACCGCTCGCAAAGGCGGGCTCACCCGCGGTGCACTCATCGATGACCGGCTGATGCCGAGCGCGCTGTTCTACGATCCGGCGCTCTTCGAAACGACCCCGCACGAGATTCTTTGTGCATCGGCTATGAACGGGTTCGACAAGGCCGTTGAGTCACTGTACGCACGCAACTCGACGCCGATCACGGACGGGACCGCAGTGCGGGGGCTGCGCCTGCTCGACCGAGGGTTACCGCGACTCGGCGACGGCGACCGCAGCGAGGAGACGCTACACGACTCAATCATGGGAACGGTCCTGGCACAGTACGGTGCGCTGGGCGGCGAGAATGTTACCGCGTCGCTCATTCACTCGTTCGGCCATGGGATCTCTCGCGGCTACGCGATCCAGCAGGGCGGTGCCCACGGTATCATCGCCCCGCACGCGCTTCGGTACCTGTTCGATAACGTGTACGGTCGGCGCGACCTGCTGGCGGAGGGGTTCGACGTCGACGAGACGGACTCGCCCGAGGAGACCGCCACTGCGGTCGTCGAAGCTGTCACGGAGGTTCGCGACGCGCTCGGTCTGCCCTCGCGGCTTCGCTCGATCGATGACCTCTCGGAAGACGACTTGCCGCACATCGCCGTCGAGGTCGAGGACGATGTGATGATGGACAACGTGCCCGAAGGATTCGAGCCGACGGCGGACGAACTCGAGGACGTCCTTCGCAATATGTGGTGATTCGAGTCCAACCCGAAGCAGGCGCGAAGCGCCACGCGGAGACGTGTGGGACCGGTCGCAGGTGTCAGGGCGTACGCGGGATTGAGTCGATCGTTGTAGTCCCGGACCGTGGGGGAACCGTTGGTTAACCGCAACCTCTTTTCGTAATCCCGTTTTAGAACATGTATGTTTAGAAAACTGCTTTCTCTGTACATCGGTAGCCGATGGCGATCGTTTTGCGGTATAGACCGGGACGAATTCACCGAACTGGCCATAGAAACGCTCGATGAACTCGAGTACGATTACACCCACGAAGTGACGGAAACGACGAGCGGAGAAAAGTACATGCTCACAGCCGGGGACGAGAAAGTCGAGATAGCAATTAAAGCACCAGAGCAGTTCACGATTCAGGTAGTGACCGCGAAGGCGAATCCCGGCGTCGGCTACGCGCTCAAATTTTTCTCCACGAAAGAGATGCGTGAGGAGATGACATCAAACGCCTGTGTCGTCGATATCCAGGACGTCACGAAGACGACGCGGCCACGCATCGCGCAGTTCATGCAACGAGTAATCGAGCAAAGCGACCATCCGCCGTGGAAGGTAACACACCACGTCGGATTCCGTCTCGCCTTCCTCCTCCGGTGGAAGATACGGATCCTCTGGAAGTACTGGCTTGGTGTGGATCACGATCCTGCCACTGACGCGGCGTAAGTGCTGTTTTTGGCTTCTTCTGACGGAATACTCCAAACGACTATTATTAGTCATAACATATCTAATGGAATATAATCCCGACAATGGAACGGTTTTCGAAAAATAGACTCTAGCGAATCGCCATACTGCGTCGGGTTCTAGTGTCTTGCAGTCTTTGTGAGAGCATCCAATCGTTTCGTTAACGCCGAACTCCTCGAGGTGACAGTCAGGATCTGCCCCCTAGCGATGCCTCGATCGACGTGATTTATCGCCGAAGGTCGTCGCCATCTAGTGTTTCAACTGAGCTAAAAAATTGAGTGGGTATCCGGTTAGTCGTCGTCAGTAACAACCTTTGTCGGCGTGTCGCCGGTTTGGTGGAACTGAATGAAACCCTGAAGCTCTTCGCCGGTCGGCCGGCGCGTCGCTAGGGTCACTGCGACGAAGGTGATCACGCCGAGTGGTACCGTTACCAGGACTTCTGATTGTTCAACGGGCATATATCCACCCAAGAACAGGACCACGTACGAGCCCCCTCCGACGAGCATCGAGGCAATCGCACCTGGTGCGTTAGCGCGTTTCCACCACGTTCCGATTGCCAATGCAGGGAACAATCCGGACGCCGCGCCGCCAGCGATGATCGTAGTCATGATCCCGATGATTCCCGGCGGCGAAATCGCAAAGTACGCTGCCGCGAACGCACCGACCCAGATCACGAGTGTTCCGAGTCTTGTCTCTTGTTGCTCTGTCAGACCAACATCCAATGATTCGGGAATGTCATGCGAGACGCTCGCACTGAGCGCGACTAGCAGTGCGTCCGTCGAGGACATCACCGCCGCCAGCAACCCGGCTGCGCCAAGCCCTTGAACGATCGGGCCGGTGTACTCGACCAGAACCGCGTAGTAGAAGTGGTCAGCGGTCGCGAGGTTCGGCTCGAGCGCCATCGCAGCTCCCGCGACGAAGAATGCGGACAACACGAACGCGCTAATGTAGAGTAAATTCATCCACATGAAGCCCCGTCGGGCGGTCTTTGCGTCGGCGCTTGCGAGCGCCCGCTGCCCGAACTGAGGCAGACCAAGGAATGCGAGAATCCATGTGAATCCGATCCCGAGGACCATCAGGTACGGTGCACTATTTCCAGCAAAGGTCGGATCGTTCGCCATTGCACCGGACAGCGTCCCGCCTACGCCCATGTCCGCGAAGATGATCGGCAGCGGGAGCAGGGTGAGGATGAACATCATGATTCCCTGTATGAAGTCGGTCCACGTGACTGCCCACATCCCGCCCAGCGATACATACAGAGCAAAGATAACTACGCTAACAAGTATACCCAGTTCATAACCGAGCGAGGGCAGGACGAATTCCATCGTGATCCCCGCCGCAGTCAGCTGGGGTACGAGGTACGCCCAAGATGCTACGGCGAAGATAATCCCGGCTACCAAGCGGACTGTGGTGCTTTGATATCGTTTTTTAAGGTAGTCCGGAACCGTGTAAACGCCACTGCGGCGCATCGGTGCAGCGATGGTGATCATCATCATCAACCCTCCAGCACAGACGGCCACGACAACCATTGTCGAGAACGCAGCACCGAAAGCGTACGCGAAACCTCCGAACCCGAAGAACGAACCGGCGCTCGCCGTTACCGCGAAGTACGCGAACACTTGAACGTAGAGCGGAATGTTCCCGCCCGCGATCCAGAAGTCGCCGGTGCTCTCGCGCGACTTTTTGAAGAAGTACACCCCGATCGCCATGACCAAGATGAAGTACAGTACCAGCATCAATATGGCTTCCGGACCGCTCGATACCTCGGGCGTGACCTGCATTGGCGAAATCATGTTACCATACCCCATCTTCGATCTTCATCAGCCAGTACTCGTAAATGAAGCCACATGCGATGATTACGAGGCCCCATATCACGGACGTGTACGAGAACAGCGTTAATTCACTATCGCCGGGTTCGGCGTATATGGGTAGTCCCGCCAGAAGTATGAACGAGATTACCACTACTGACGCGATCCCGATCATCGGCTTGAACCCCGGCTGGTCCGTGAAGCTGATGTCTTCGTACGCTATTTGTTCCGTTTCGGTCGGTCCTGTTACCTCTCCCCCTGTCGGTTCACTGTCGAGGGGGTTTGCGTCGTCTTCCGGTGTTTCGCTTGCCATGGTTAATCCTCACACACTGATGTGATCTGTAGATGTATATTAAAATATTGTGTTTAAATTCTGACTATTTTGGCCAGATCGGTTCTCATGTCGAACTCGCCGTCACTCGGTCGACTACGATACGCAACTTATCCGGTCACTACGACGGGAACATCGACGTGAAGGATTACTGCCTGAGTTACGCTCCCGAACAGCAGTTTCCCCGTCGGCGAGCGCTTCCGCGCCCCGATAACGACTAGATCGATGTTCTGATCGTCGACGTAATTTAGTATTGAGTCGGCCGGATCCCCACTACTTACTGCACTGACCGCCTCGAGACCCTTTGATTCGGCCCGATCAGCGACGTCAGTCGCGATCTGTTCGGCGCGACTCCGAAGATCCATCTCCTGTTTCTCGGTGGCGTCGACCGACAACGAACCGTATCCGCCCTCCCGGCTGTAGGCGCAGAGCGAGTGGACGACTGCGTCATGTTTCTCCGCCATCTCGAACGCGTGCGGAACCGCTGTTTCCGAAATCTCGGTACCGTTCACTGGAACGAGTATGTTCTGATACATCTACTAGACAAACACTTCGGCCCCAAATAACATTTTCCATAAAATTGTTAGAAATTCACATGCATGATCAAGGCGGTGAAGTTCGACCTAAAAGGTCGGAAGCGGGCCTAACTCATCCATATCGATGTCTTCGTATGCGTCACGAGCGATCACGCGCTTGTGGACCTCGTCGGGACCGTCGACGATGCGGAACTGTCGCACGTTCTCGTAGAAGTCGGCGATAGGCAGGTCCTTTCCGATGCCGCTCGCCCCACAGAGCTGGAGCGCCGTATTGATCGCGTCTTCCGTGACGTTCGCAGTGTAGAACTTACACATCGATACCGGTACGCGGGCCTGATTGCCGCGCGAAATTTCGTTGGCGGCGTGGCGAACCATCGTCCGCGCGGCGTGGAGGTTGGTTTCGGCTTCCGCGATATCGAACCGAACACCTTGCTTGTCCGCGATCGCTTCGCCGAACCCCTCCCGCTCACTCGTGTAGGCCTTCGCGACCTCCAGCGCTCGAGTGGCCATGCCGGAGTATCGCATGCAGTGGGTGAGTCGGGCCGGACCGAGACGCTTCTGTGCGATTGTGAATCCTTCACCTTCCTCCCCCACCAGGTTTTCTTCCGGGACGCGGACATCGTCGTAGATGATCTCCGAATGAATATCGGACGTAATATCATCCCCCAAGTGGGGAATGTCCCGCTTTACTTCGAGACCGGGCGTGTCTTCGGGTACAATGATGAGTGAACAGCCTTCGTACGGGTGGCTATCCTGGTCCGTTCGCGCGAGCGTGATGAAGAAGTCAGCTTCGCTGCCGTTCGTGATCCACCACTTGTGGCCGTCAATGACCCACTCGTCGCCGTCTCTCTCTGCTGTCGTCTTGATCATTTTCGGATCTGCACCGCCGCCCTGCCGCGGCTCGGTCATCGAAAATGCGGATGTGAGTTCGCCCTCCAGGAGCGGCTCCAGCCATCGCTCCTGTTGCTCCTCGGTTCCCGCGAGTTCGAGCGTATGCATGTTCCCTTCGTCGGGGGCGTCCACGCGCATCGCCGGCGGAGCGAGCAGGCTCCGGCCCGCCTCCTCGAACAGCGGGAGCACGTCGCGAAACTCGACACCCATACCGCCGTGTTCTTCCCCGATCTGTGGGGCGTACAGGTTTCGGTCTCGAGCCTCTTCGCGGAGATCTTCGATCACGTCGTCGGGAACTTTCGTCCCGCCTTCCAGTTCCCGCTCGCGTGGAATGACCACCTCGTCAACGAAATTACGCGCGCGCTTGGCTAACTTTCTCGCCTGCTCGGAGTCTTGGTACTCCATACTGGTACTCTTGTTAGAACTCGATTTATAATTATTCCCCGCGGATACACGACCCGGGAGACCGCGACCCGTGTCAGCGGCGGATCTTCAGTAAAACTATTTACTGAAATAGCTCGATATCGACGCACGGTCACTGCACGGTGAGGCGAGGCGTGTCGGGAGCGATGGACTCGCGCCGGCATGGGAACTCGCGATCGTCCTCGCGCATCGAGCAGCGATCGGAGTATTTGACCATGATGGACGAAATCAGCCTCGACGGACGGACTGCGATCGTAACGGGCGGTGGACGCGGAATCGGACGCCAGATTGCACTCGAATTCGCTGACCGCGGCGTAGATGTCGTCGTCGCGGCCAGAAGTGAAGACGAGATTACCGACGTTGCGTCGATGATAGACGAACGGGGCGGCGAAGCCGTCGCGGTGCCGACCGACATTACCGTTACCGACGATGTCGGCACGCTCTTCGAGCGCGCTCGAGAGGCTTACGATCAGGTGGACATCCTGATCAATAACGCCGGAATCAGCGTCAACGAGACGATCTGGAGTCTCTCGGACGAAGAGTGGCAGAACGTTATCGACGTGAACCTCAGCGGTACCTTCCGTTGTACCAGAGAGGCGTTGACCGGCGGCATGCTAGAGCGCGACGAGGGCACGATAATCAACATGAGTTCGCTTTCCGGAAAGGTCGGATTCACACAGACGGGCCCATATACCGCCTCGAAGCACGGAGTTCAGGGACTGACAAATGTCCTGTCGAAAGAGCTCAAGGAGACGGATATCCGCGTGAGTGCCGTCTGTCCCGGCCAGGTGAAGACCGAACTGACGGACGATATCGTGGCAGTCGATCGGCTCGAGACCGACGATATCACCGATATTGTCCTCTTTCTCGCGACTCGACCACCGTCCGTCTACATCCCCAAAATCGTCGCCGTGCCGCCGGAGTCGATTCCGCTCGTTCGACACTGACGGATCAATCCGAGAAATCCCGCTCAACCGCGGGTGCGGCGATCAGACGACGTCGTTTTTTTCGAGTTCGTCCAGCCGTTCCTCCGAGAGGACTCGCGAGAGGATCTCATCGGTGTGTTCGCCAAATTCGGGGGCCGGCGTACGCATGTCGTCAATGTCACTCGAGGATTTCGCCGGGAAGCCAACGTACGAGAATTCGCCGTCGCCGATGTCCATTTCCCGGACCATCTCCCGCGATCTGAGCTGTGGATGTTCGAACACCTCGTCGAACTCGTTGATCGGTGCGAACATCGTCTCGTCGGATAGGTACTCCTCCCATTCGTCACGGGTGCGCTTTTCGAACTCGGACTGGAGCTCCTCACGAGCGTACTCGGCGTCGTCCCCGGTCGCGAACTGGTACTCCGTCAGGTCCTCGCGGCCGAGTTCTTCGAGGAACTGGTCCCAGAACTTCTCTTCGCGGGGGGCGATGGTTACGTACTTCCCGTCTTTTGTCTCGTAAACGTTGTAACAGGGTGCCTCCATCGCCGCGGGCGAGCGTTCTTCTTCCGGTAACTCGTCGCTCATGAACGCGCGCCAGCTCTGGCCGGTCGACAGCGACGCAACGACATCTGTCATCGAGACATCAAGATACTGACCGCCGTTTCCGGCCTCGCGGTCGAGAAGTGCGGACGTGATCATGAATGCGCTGAACATCCCGCCGACTTTGTCCCCGATCTGATATGCTGGAACGGCCGGGAACGTCCCGTCTTTCGAGACGGTATCGTTCATCAGTCCCGCGACCCCGACGTAATTGATGTCATGGCCGACGCGGTCGCTGTAGGGACCGTCCTGTCCGTAGCCGGAGAGCGAACAGTAGACGATATCCTTGTTGACCTCGCGAACGTCGTCGTATCCGATGCCGAGGCGATCGACGACGCCCGGCCGGAACTGTTCGAAGACGACGTCCGCGTCGGCGGCCAGTTCGAGAAACGCCTCGCGACCCGCCTCGCTTTTCAGGTCCAGCGTTACGCTCTTTTTGTTCCGGTTGACGGAGTGGAAGAGCGCACCCGAGTCCGTCGACTCGACCTCCGGTTCGAGCCAGCGGGCGTAGTCTCCCCTCGTCGGCTCCTCGATCTTGACGACTTCGGCGCCCATGTCTGCTAGCAGCATTGTCCCGTACGGACCCGGCAACAGCCACGTCAGATCGAGAACGGTGTAGTCCTCGAGGTTCATGATCGCGTCCCTCCGGTCACCGTCCGCATTCGTCGACCGTTTCTCCCGTTTCCGTGGTCCGCCTCGGACGGGAATGCCGTCGTTCGATCGGCTACCATGTGTGGTGCTGGCATACTCTTCGAGTATCACGTATTCCCTTATTAAGCATTTGGAGACGACCGCTCGCGTCGGCAGGAGCGGCGGCGATGACCGTGCTCCTGAGACTGCCAGCGATTCAGCATCGTGAGAGTAGTGACCGTAAGCACAATGTGAAGATTAAACTACTACGACAACGAGTATCAAGCAGAGGACGATGGCCGAAAACAAAACCTATCTTGACCGGCTTGTCGACAAATCCGCGTTGAAAGAGTATCTAGAGCGGGAGCTCGGCGACGCCAGAGCAGTCACCGTCCAGTACCACGACGAGGGTCACTCGAACGAGACACTGTTCATTGAGTGGGGCGAGCAGAATCTCGTCATGCGACGGCCGCCGGCCGGGGAGACGGCGGACACAGCCCACGATGTTCTCCGGGAGTACCGCGTCATCTCTTCGCTCGAGGATACGGGCGTTCCGGTCCCGAATCCAATACTGGCCTGCGACGATACGTCGGTGATCGGCGGCAAGTTCTACCTGATGGAACGTCTCGAAGGCGATGTCATCCGCGATCACGAGCCCGATCGGTTCGCGACGGCCGGGCAGCGTCGTCAGGTCGGAGAAACACTCATCGACACGCTCGCGGAGATTCACACGATCGACTACGAAGCGGTCGGGCTGTCGGATCTCGGTCGTCCGGAGGGGTACACGGAACGACAGGTCGAACGCTGGGGGAAGCAGTTCGACTGGGCATACGAGACGACAGCGGACGAACGGGATGTACCCCACATCGACGAAATCGCTGAGTGGCTCGAGGCGAACATTCCCGAGGAGTACGAGCACACGCTCGTACACGGCGACTTCAAACTCGACAACGTGATGTACGCCCCCGGGACCCCGCCGAAGATCAACGCCGTGCTGGACTGGGAGATGGGAACCCTTGGCGATCCGTCGGCTGATATCGGCTGGATGCTCTGTTACTGGGACACCGATCCCCTCATCGACGAACTGATGCCAACGTTCCTCGACCAACCAGGATACCCGAGCAAGGAGGAACTCGTCGAACGGTACGAGGAGCAGTCAGGACTCGAGTTCACGAACCGCCGGTTCTACGTCGCGCTAGGTCTGTACATGCTCATCGCGGTCTGTGAGATGTTCTACGCGCGGTATCTCAACGGGAACAGCAACGACGACCTCTACCCGAAGATGGGATCCGTCGTACCGGAGATCAGCCAGCGAGCAAAGGAAGTTATCGACGGCGAACGCGACATCTGAACTCGCACCCGAAACTGGGAACCGGCCCGTTGGCGATCATGGCTGCGTCGTCGACAAAGCGGGCAGACGTTGTACACCATCTCCGCGTACTGCTGGACGGTCCGTCAATCGTCCGCGTCACGAGAGTCGACCGAAGTCTCTGTCAATCCTTCAGCAGTGTGATCGCCTCGGTGAGACAGTCGCTCCGTGCTGGCTTCCAGAGCGGAGGAGTGTAAACCACAGTCGGGGAAAGCTATAACACATGTCATGGTAAGTATCTACACGAAGTCAACAATGAGCGATCCACTAGCCGACCGTGTAGACGCTGTTACTGTCGTCGGTGCCGGAACGATGGGCCATGGAATCGCCCAGACGTTCGCGACGGCCGGATACGACGTCACTATCTTGGACATCGACAACGACGTGCTGGCAACGGCGCTCGAAAAGATCAATGAGAGCCTGACGAAACTCGGCGAGAACCCCGACACCATCCTCAATCGGATCGAGACGACCACGTCTGACGAGGAGGCCTACGGGGACGCTGACCTCGTCGTCGAGGCGGTTCCCGAGGACATCGAGCTGAAAGAGAACATCTTCGGTACTATCGACGAACTCGCACCGGATCGAGCGATCCTGGCGACCAACACCAGTACGCTCCCGATCACCGAAATCGCGTCCGCGACGGATCGGCCGGGCGATGTCGTCGGGATGCACTTCTCGAATCCGGTTCAGCTGATGGAAATTGTCGAGGTCATCCGCGGCGAGGAGACGCGCGATGACGTGTTCGAAGCGGCCCAAGAGATCAGCGAAGAGATTGGAAAAATACCGGTCCTCGTCGAGAAGGATATTCCCGGCTTCCTCATCAACCGGATCAATCTCCGCTTCTGGCTTGAGGGCGTACGACAGGTCGAATGGGGGATTCAGGACGAGAAAACTATAGACGCAGCACTCCGCCGAATCGGTCTCCCGATGGGGCCGTTCGAGGTACTCGACTTCAGCGGTATCGATGTCGCCACGATGGCCGCCCGATCGATGCGCGACCGGGGAGTCGACCTGCACGTGCCCGACCTCCTCGAGGAGAAGACCGAGGCCGAAGATCACGGGATGAAAACCGGTGCGGGCTTCTACACCTATCCGAAACCGGGAGAGTACTCGCGCGTTGATATCCCGCGCGAACGGCGGTACGACTTCGATCCGAAGGATCTCCTCGCGCCCGCCGTCAACGAGGCAGCGTGGCTGCTGGCCAACGACGTGACTACGAAGGCGGAGATAGACAAGGCGATGCAGATCGGGATGAACTGGCCGCGGGGTCTCCTCGAAATGGCCGACGAGTACGGTATCGATCGACTCGTCGACCGACTTGAGACGCTGCGCGAGCGGTCCGGCTGGGAGGAGTACGAACCTCATCCCCGTCTCCGGGAAATGGTCTCGAACGACGAACTCGGACGGAAGACGGGAACCGGGTTCTACGAGTGGAGCTACGAGCAGATGGAGTTCAACACGGTCCAATACGAGCGACGCGAGTATATCGCCTGGATCACGCTCAATAGACCCGAGCAGCTCAACGCCTTGGACGAACCGAGCTGGGAGGGACTGAACGACGCGCTCGAGTGTGCAGCAGCGGACGACAAGGTCCGCGCGACGATCCTTCGAGGATCGGGACGCGCATTCTGCGCCGGCGACGATATCGCGGAGATCCAGAGCTGGGAGTCGACCGAGGACGCCGCGGAGATGGTCGAGGAGATTCTCGGTCCGACCGTCCAGACGCTTCGGGACCACCCGAAACCGGTGATCGCCGCGGTCGACGGCGTCGCGAACGGGGGCGGTTGTGAACTCGTGCTCCTGAGTGATCTCGCAGTCGCCTCCGCGGACAGCGATTTCGCCCTGCCCGAGGCGAAGATCGGTGCGCTTCCGCCGATCGGACTCACATACGGTCGGATGAGCCTCGGCAAGAAATCGATCATGGAACTCGCGATGACGGGTGAGCAGCTGACCGCTACCGAAGCTGAATCGATGGGGATCGTCAACTACGCTGTCGATGATGGACAAGTCGAGGACATCGCCCGCGAACTCGCCCGTTCGACGTCGGCGTCGGGCCCGAAGTCGGTCGCGGAGATGAAAGACCTGTGGTCGAACATGGAGGACGACCTGCTCGAAGGGTGGTTCGGCGACGCCATGGACCGTCTCGTCGAGCGGACTCAGTCCGAGGAGGCTGAAGAGGGGCTCGCGGCGTTCCTTGAGAAGCGTAATCCGGACTGGCAGCGATAGAACACCGAGATCAACCGTCTTGCTACGCGACGACGGTCGACTCTCCCCGGGAACCGGTTATTCTCCATCGAACCCGTGGTCACAGTTCTTCGAAACGCTGCTAGCGTTCGGTTGCCGATCGTTATCGAGAGATGCGGGACCGATCCCGAACTCACGCTGAGTCATCGATACGTCCGAGAGCGTCGATGAGTGATTCAATCTCGGCCACGGACGCGTCCATCGAGGGCATCGCGATGATGACGTCAGCACCGTCGCGAGCGTACCGCTGGAGCTGCTCCCGGACATCTGATTCGGTTCCGGAAACGGTTAGTTCATCGACCATCCGGCCGGAGATCGCGTCGACTGCCGCCCCGCGGTCTCCGTCTCGGAACAGGGCGTGGGCCCTGTCCGGCGCATCCCCGAAGCCGTAGTCGTTGACCTGTTCGTTGTATCCCATCGCCATTTCCTGTGCGAGGAGGTAACGGACGCGTCGCTCAGCGCGATCTGGATCGTCGTCGACGGCGATGGGAACCCACGGAGCGACGGTCAGTTCGCCCGGATCCCGGCCGGCGTCTCTCGCGCTTTCTCGGACGTCAGTGACGTGACTCGAAAACGAGGGCTGCGGAATGAACGCTGGCAGCCAGCCGTCTGCGTACTCTCCGGTCAGCGCGCGGTTCGCGTCGCTTATCGCGGCGTTGAATACCGGGACCTCGTCGGTCGTCTCGAGCGCCATGGAGTACGGGCCGATATCGAACACCTCCCCGTCGTACTCGACCGTCCCACCGGCCGTCGTTTGCCGGACGATTTCGATCGTTTCGCGCAGCCGTCGGAGCGGCCGGTCGAAGGCCATCCCGTGCCACCGTTCGACGAGCGGTGGCGAACTCACACCGACTCCGAGCAGCGCCCGCCCGCTCGAGAGCTGCTGCAGGGTCGCCGCGCTCATCCCGAGCAACGTGGGGCTCCGGGAATAGACGCTGGCCACGCCGGTCCCGATCCGAACGTCCGTCGTGCACTGGGCGACCGCGGCGAGCGTGGCTACCCCGTTGCTGCCGGATGCTTCCTGTTTCCACACCGAATGGAGGCCCGTCTCGTCAGCTCGCCTGGCGAATTCCAGCGTTTGCTCAAGCGATACGTGCGAGAACTCGTCGGGAAGGACGAATCCGAGTTTGGTCATCGTTCGTCAATTCGGCGGCGATGGCTTCAACCTTCGCGTCACATCTCAGCTCACGAGGGTGACGAGTTAACCAATTTCCAGCATCGGCCCCCTCTCGAGTGTTCATGTATCGCGTAACTTCCGCTTGCGGTCCTCTCGGTTACCCTTTCACTCTGAAAGTTGTGTTCCGATATGGTGATCTGGATCACCCTGGTTCCGTCACGTTACAACAGCGGTATCTAACCGTCTAGTTCGATCACGATCGACGAATACCGTCTCATTCCGACCACCAACAGGCTACATTGTGACTTACCCCACATATGGGTCAGCAGCGTCCTACGAACCCAACTATTCGGTGGCCGATACCCGCGCTGATCACACGTATTGGATTCAGTACACGATTGGAAGGTACACCGAAAGGCGTCGAGGTACGACACGCCGGCATCGTTACGCTGTATCCGTTGTTCGTCTGGGCTGCAGACCAGCGGCCGATGGACGAGTACTTCGGAGACGCTCCGTCGGCGTGGTCGCACGGTTTGTTCGATTGTACCGCATTCCCGCTTCATCTGGGTATGGGACAACGGCGTATTGAAGGAAACTCACTCCGAGCGCGGTTGTCAACGTCCTCGAAACACACGAGGTCACGAACTTCTTTACGCCGCTAACGCTCCTCCGACAGCTCATTAACCCGTCTATCGATTTCGAAACTATCGACCACGAGCTCCGAGTCGTAGTAACTGGCGGTGAACCGCTCGATCCGTGGAGGCAGTAATCACCGTCAATTTAACGATGCAATCTGTATTACATGCTGCGAGGATAAGTCACGAGTAAGATAGGTTGACTTGAATGACGTTCGCGGTCTCGAGGATTCGGTTCGGATACTCTTTGTGGATCATTGCATCGGTAAGACGGTTCGCCGGGCCGTAGATGGCGATACCGGCGGTAACAGCGTCGCCGCCGGTCTCAACCGGTGCACCGACGCCGCGCATTCCCTCGAACCGTTCCTCGTCATCGATAGCGTAGCCTACGTCTCGGATCTGTGTGAGATCCTCGAACAGTTCGTCCGAACTCGTAATCGTGTTCCTGGTCTTCGGTGCCAGACCGTATCGATCGACGATCTCGCGGACGCGATCGTCGGAAAACTGCGCGAGAATTGACTTTCCGCTCGCGGTCGTGCTCAGTCGCGTCTTCGTCCCGGGATGCGTTTCCCGTATGTGAATGTTCGAACTCTTATCACCCTTCTGTAGCTCTATGATGACACCTAGTCCATCCTCTTCGATCATGAGGACAACGTACTCACCGGTCTCTCGCGAGAGGGATTTGAGTTCGGGCTCCGCGACTCGATAGATGTCGTATTGGTTCCGAATTCGATTCCCGAGTTCAAGAAACCCGAAGGAGACGGTATATTGACCATCGGGCGATTTGACGACGTAACCGAGCGACTCAAACGTAGTGAGATAGTCGTACACCGAACTCAGCGGTATGTTGACCTCTTCAGCCAATTCGGACGCCGTCGCCCCCTCGAGATCCGCGAGCGTCTCCAGGAGCCGATCTGCCCGCTTGACCGATTTGACTGCGGTTGTCATACGCACTCGTTCCACAGGCCAGCGGATAATTGTTCCGGCTATTTCGAAATCGGTGCATCGACCAAAGCGGGGAGAGCGGTGACTAGCGCGGTGTGATAATTCGATGTTGCGCGTATCCGCTTCCCATCTCCGCCTCACTTTAATTACGGTAATACCGTAATTCTCGGGATATGGTTATATATTTACATTGGTACGAATGTAAATCTCCATTCACAATACCGCTGAGCGAACCGAAACGCATTACACAGGCTTGATTGTAATAAGTGTGCGACCGGAGAGCTAATAACCGGTTTCGATCCGCTATTAGACTATTATTTGGCACCAACCAGTATACTTTGGCTATTCCGGAATATATCCCAGAGTACGTGGTTCCGGAAGCGACAGTTAACGACGCACCAGTCCTGCAACTGTGTCACACATCGCCACGAGGAGCACGCTCCGCATATACCGTAACGCACTCCGGAAAAGAACAGATACGTCCCGGAGGACGTGACGCTCGCTGTTCGTATCAGCTCTGTCCGGGATAAGCGTCGTGCCACGGGCGCTGTCGTTCGAACGCTCCGCTAGCTGCGAGGACGTCGGCGTCGGCAAATCGATCCCCAACGAGTTGCATTCCGATAGGGAGAGAATCGTCCACGAATCCTGCCGGGACCGATGCTGCCGGATGATCGGTCATGTTGAATATCCAGCTGAGGATCCAGTCGATAAACGGATCGATATCAGTGCCGTCGACTTCTGACGGACCGAGTTCGTCGGCGTCGAACGGCGGAACGGCGATCGTCGGTGTCACTAACAGGTCGTGCGCGTCAAACACGTCCGAGATTGCGGCGTACACGTCAGTTCGGACGCTGTCGGCGCGTTTGTACTCCATTACCGAGTGAGCGCGACCGGCCTTCACAATCTCGACGAATAGCGAATCTATCTCCGACTCATGGTCCGCGACCAAGTCAATTCCGTGTGACATGTATAGCTGTCGAGCGATGTCCGCCACCATCACCTGAAAGAGCGTCTTCCAGGCGTCGCGGATCTCGTCCGGGTCGCGATCGAAGTCGATCGGTATCTCGTCGACCGTCGCACCCGCTGTCGCGAGGTCGTCGACCGCGTCCTCAACCGTCTCCAGGACGCGACTGTCGATCGTGAACAGTCCCAGCGTTGGACTGTACGCAACCTCGAGGTCATCGATCGATCGGTCGACGGCCGCGACGTAGCTCGAGTCCGCCTCCGGATGCGTGAACGGATCGTCGGGATGCGGTCCTGTCATCACATCGAGGAGTACCGCAGCGTCCTCGACGGTCCGGGTCAGCGGCCCGTGTTGGACGAACGGCGTGTGTTCCGCGAACGCGTTCGTCGGATTCCCATTCGGGACCCGACCGAACGTCGGCTTGAACCCGTACACCCCACAGCAGGCGGCGGGAATTCGGACCGAGCCCCCGGCATCGGACCCCTGAGCGGCCGCGGCAAGCCCGTCCGCGACCGCAGCGGCGCTCCCGCCGGACGAACCGCCGGCGGTCCGCTCGGTGTCGAACGGCGTCCGGGTAGTCCCGACGAGTTCATTATCTGTTGTCGGTCGATTGCCGAACTCCGGAGTGTTCGTCTTCCCGAGGACGATTGCACCGGCATCCTCGAGTCGTTCGACCACGGGAGCCGTTCGATCCGGAACAAAGTCCTCGAAGACCGTCGACCCGAACGTGTGACGAACACCCGCCTTGTACGCGAAGAGGTCCTTAATCGCGATCGGGACGCCGTGCAGCGGGCCGGTCTCGTCACCGCGTTCGATCGTGCGCTCGGCCGCGCGGGCCTTCGCTCGCGCCTTGTCTCCGATGACCGTACTGTAGGCTCGTAGCTCGTCGTTGCGCTGTTCGATCCGCTGGAGGTAGGCATCGACCGCCTCGAGTGGCGAGATCTCTCCCCGATCGATCTGCTTTGCGATATCCGTCATCGACGTAAAACACAGTTCCGTCACCATGGTACGGACGTTCCGCGGATGGTGTGTTAAGCGTTTCCGTCCCGGGGACGGTCGCAGTGGAGAGTTCCACTCGGTCCGCCTGCCCGGACAAACGCTGCGAGCGTCCCGTCCACTCACGTGGCGGAAGGCTTCGCACACGATCCGATCTCCGTCTGATTGCCACCCGGACGTCCGTGTCGTTTCACGACGAACGAGGAAGCCGACAAGGACTCGGTACTCGTCGCCTGCTACTCAGTCTGACCTTCCGGTCGTCGACGAACGATGGTTTCCATCCGGAGCGACAGGACGACGGCGTCGCTGTCGTCGAGCACGCGCTGCTCGTACGTGACGTATCCTCTTTCCGAGTGACGTTCGGACGGGGTCGTTTCCAGGACTTCGAGTTCGACGTGCAACGTATCCCCCGGCCGTACCGGCTGATGAAATTGCAAGTCGTCCATCCCTCTGCCACCGAGATTGGCGATCATGTCGAACGTCTCCTCGACGGTCAGTTTGCTGGCCAGCGCCATCGTGTGAATTCCACTCGCGATCAGTCCGCCGAATATTGAGTCCTCGGCCGCCGCCTCGTCGACGTGGAACGGTTGCGGATCGAACTGCTCGGCGAATTCGATTATCTCGTTTTTCTTGACGGTGTATCCGCTCGTCTCGAACACGTCACCGGGTTCGAGATCCTCGAAATATCGAGTCATACGGGACTACTCTCTCATACTGGGTAAAATAGTTGCTGCAGGTAGCTCGGTTCTCGACGGACGGTTCGCGAAGGGTGCCTGCGGTACGACGACCAATCCCGTCTGCAGGATGACGACCGGTCCCGTCCGTGGAAAGAGTTTACTCGCTTCGACACGAGTCGGTAGAACATACCATGATCGACAGTGACATCCTGACAGCGCACGGACTGCTTCACCAGGCCTGTACGAAGTACGCGTCGCGTTCGCTCGCCACGGTCGGCGGCGAAACGATGACTTACGGCGAGGCGTGGAACCGCGGCGGGAAACTGGCACGAGTGTTGTCCGAGCGCGGGCTCGAGAAAGGCGACTTTGTCGGCATCATGATGTCGAATCGGCTAGATTATTTCACTGCGAACTTCGCCTGCGTTCGCGGCGGCTTCGTGAACGTTCCGATGAACGATATGCTGACGAGAGACGAATTCTCGTATATGCTCGCCGATTCGGGGGCACGGGGTGTGGTCGTGGGTCCGGATTTCACCGACACGATCGAGGAATTGCGATCCGATCTCCCTGACCTCGAGACGGTAATCGCCGTCGACGAGAGCCCGCCGGACGGACAGCTCCCGCTCGACACCGCCCTCAACGAGGCCGGCGATGTCGCGCTCAACGTGTCTATCGATCCGGGTGACCTCCTGCGACTGTCCTACACCGGCGGAACGACCGGCCGGCCGAAGGGGGCGCGGCACACGCATCGACTCATCGCGATGGACATGCTCGCCCACGTCATCGCGTTCGAAATCCGCGACGGCGAATCGATGCTCATCTCGACACCGCTTCCTCACGCGGCCGGATACATCCACCTGGGTGCATTGACACAGGGGGCGCATCTCACCGTCACCCCGGGGTTCGATCCAGGAGAGTTCCTCGCGTTGCTGGACGACGAACCGATCACCTGGACGTTTCTGGTACCGACGATGATCTACCGGATGCTCGACCACGACGCGGTGGCCGACGCGAACGTATCGACCCTCGACACTCTCGTCTACGGTGCTGCACCCATCTCAGAGGAGCGTCTGACAGAGGCGATCGCCGCGTTCGGCGACGTGTTCATCCAGGCCTACGGCCAGACGGAGATGCCGAACGTCGGAATGGTCCTCCCGAAAGTCGATCACGAACCGGGCGCAGACTGCGTCCAGTCCTGCGGGCGTCCCGCGACGATGGTCGACGCCGAAATCGCCGAGGTCGAACACGGGCGGATCGAGTCGATCCTCGACCGGGGCGGGGTCGGCGAACTGATCATGCGTTCTCCCTACGTAATGGACGGCTACCACGACAAACCGGAACAGACTGCGGAGACGCTCGTCGACGGCTGGCTCCTGACCGGCGATATCGCCCGAATGGACGAAGAGGGGTACGTCTACCTGCTCGACCGCGCCAACGACGTCATCGTCTCGGGCGGAATGAACGTCTACACCACCGAAGTAGAGGACGCTCTCGAACGCCATCCCGATCTGAACCTCGTCGCCGTCATCGGCGTCCCGCACGACGACTGGGGAGAGGCGGTTCACGCCGTCGTTGAGACCGAGAGCGACAACATCGATTCCAGCGACATACTGGCGTTCGCCGACACTCATCTTGCCAATTACAAGAAACCGAAGAGCGTCGAGTTCCGCGACAAGATTCCGACGACACCCTACGGAAAGGTGGACAAGAAGGTCCTCCGTGAGCCACACTGGGAAAACGTCGACAGGAATATCCATTGAGTCTGTCGCGACAGCGGCTGAAATCATCCTCGTAGCGTTATTTGCTCTGGTGTTCAATGATGCCTATGGAACAGCCTGATCTCACGACTCTGGGTATACTCGAGGTCCTCACCGAAGAAAAACAAGCGACGGTCCGAAACATCCACGACACCCTCCAGCATAACTTCGGTCGATACTGGTGGGCGAGCACCGGAATACTGGGCCCGACGATGACGTGGCTCAAGGAGCGCGGTCACGTCGAATTGAAGCTCGCCAACGGGGCCGGCACGTACCAGATCACCGAATCGGGCGGCCACCGATTGTAATCGCTGCTTCGAGAACCGCTTGAGGACGTCTCCCTCTCACCGCTGCAGGTGCCGCTGGTAATGAAGTTCGGATTTCTCCATCACCTGCCTCCCACCGAACAACGGCAGGAAATCGACGCGCTCACCAACCAAACTCGGCTGCACGGTCGGAGCTGGTCGACGTGCGATCGAGACATGAAACGGCGGTGGGCGAACGTGACATGGGCTACCGGGGAGACCTGATACGGGTTTGAACATTCGTTCTCGACGTGTTTCTGGAGTGGCTCGATACGATCGAGGGCGGCCGCCCCGAGAGGGGCGTCAACGCCATGTAACCGTCTGGAGGACCGATATGTCGGACACTATCTCCAGATGAGGCGACGCTACGAGGGTAGTGAGTCTAGTTCGGGCCGCATCGAACGAACCGTGCGTCCACCGATGAGGATACCGGTCTACTGACGAGACCGAACGGAACGACAGCTAAATGTTGTATGCCCACAAAACACGTAGAATATGAAGCGAATCGAAAAACTGCTTGAGGCGCGAGTCGAACGAACGCCGGACGAACCGTTTCTCACCGTTCCGGACGAGACGTTCACGTTCCGTGAGGTGAGAAACCAGTCGAAGCGATACGCGAACGCGCTGGCGGAGCTCGGCGTCGACGCCGGTGACAGGGTAGCGCTGTTCCTGCCGAACAGGCCCGAGTTCGTCTTTCTCCTGTTCGCGAACGCGTATCGCAACAGCGTGACGGCGCCGTCGAACCCCGAGTACCAACCGTCTGAACTGCGACACTCGCTCGAACTCTCGGGGCCGAGGGTACTCGTGACGACGCCTGACCTCCTTGAGGTCGCCGTCGATGCCGCGGATGGAACCGCCGTCGAACGAATTCTGACAACGGAGCCGGTCGACGGTCACGAGTCGCTCCCCGCGCTGGCGGCCGACCAGTCGACCGATGTCGAACCCCACGACGGCAACGCGGAGACGGTCGGCCTCCACATGTACACGTCCGGGACGACGGGGCCGCCGAAGGCGGTTGAGTGCCGGCACAGGAACTGGACGATCAGCGCGATCGATTTCCAGAAACGGCTGGAGATCACGATCGACGACACGCTGTTTACGGCGTTGCCGCTCTTCCACGCGAACGCGCAGATATATTCAACCCTCGCCGCCGTCGCGGGGGGCGCGGAGGTCGTGATTTATGAGCGGTTTTCGTCGACGAACTGGTGGGACTGGTGTCGCGACCACGACGTCACGGTGTTCAACGCGATGGGGAGTATGCTCAAGATGCTGGACAACCTGTCCGAAACCGAAGCCGATAGCGACAATCCGGTCGAAATCGTCATGTCCGCGGGGACGCCCCCCGAACTCATCGAACCGTTCGAGGAACGGTTCGGCGTACGGATGGTCGAAGGCTACTCGCTCACCGAAGCCCCGTTGGCGATGCTCAACCCGGTCGACGAATCCAAACGGCGCATCGGGTGCGTCGGGCTCCCGCCGGCAGAAAAACGCGTTCGCATCGTCGACGAGGACGGAAATCCGGTACCGACCGGTGAAAAAGGCGAAATCGTCCAGCGCGATCCGGCACTCATGGCGGGCTATCACGGGCAGCCGGACAAGACCGACGAAGCGATGGTCGACGGCTGGTTCTACACGGGCGACTACGGCAAACTCGACGAGGACGGTTTCCTCTACTTCCTCGATCGGAAAAAAGACATCGTCCGCCGGGCCGGCGAGAACATCTCGTCTTTCGAGGTCGAGAGCGTCATCAAGGCGATGGACGCGGTCGACGAAGTGGCCGTTATTCCGAGTCCCGACGAATTCTACACGGAGGTCGTGAAAGCGCTCGTTCGAGTGAAAGACGGCGAAGAACTCTCACCGGCGGAAATCGTCGATCACTGTCGCGGCGAACTCGCCTCGTTCAAGCTCCCGCGATACGTCGAGTTCGTCGACGAGTTCCCATACACGCCGACCGGGAAAATTCAGAAACAAAAGCTCCGGGATCGCGAACAGGAAGCGGAGCCGGAGCACTGGGATCGAGAGCCCTGAACAGTGCCGGTTCCCGGGTGGCTCCGCTACTGACGGACGGTCCGGTTCTGGAAGCTATGGACTGCGTCGTACAGTGCGGTCCGTCGTCGCTCGAGGGGGATAAAATGCGTTCCGCCGCTGATTTCGACGTACTCTCGGTTCGCGTGTCCCTCGCGGAGTTCGTCATACAGCGCGAGCGCGTCGGGTCGGGTCGCGGTCGGATCGAGCGAGCCGCGAACGACGAGCGTCGGCGGGGTGATCTCCTCGGCTCGATAGACCGGGGTACCCTCGGCTGACGCACGAAGGTCCCGGAGCGTTCCGTTCGGCACCTCGACGGTAGGCACGTCCACCCCATCGAGTCGGGCGGTCGAGGAAGCGAGCCCCTCCCAGACGGCGTCGAGGAGCGGATCGCTCCCGCCGCCCCC